>NZ_KV812708.1:15019-97234 GCF_001813485.1 Pseudomonas sp. HMSC067G02 | reverse complement strand
GGTCGCCGGCCCGCGCCGCCTCGATGGCGGCGTTCAGCGCCAGCAGGTTGGTCTGCTCGGCCACGCTCTTGATCACGTCCAGCACGCTGCCGATGCGCTGGCTGTCGGCGCTCAGCGCCTCGACGCTGGCGGTGGCCGCGCGCACCGCCTCGGCCAGTCGCTCGATCCGCTCCAGGGTCTGGCGTACCACCTCCTGGCCGACGCTGACCTTGCCGTCGGCGCTTTCCGCCGCCCCCGCGGCTTCCTCGGCGTTGTGCGCCACTTCATGGACGGTGGCGGCCATCTGGTTCATCGCCGTGGCCACCTGTTCGGTTTCCGCCCGCTGGCTGTCGATTCCCAGGCGGGTGCGCGTGGTAACGCCGGACAGCGCCTCGGAAGCGCCGGCAATCCGCCCGACGCCGTCCTGCAACTGGCTGACGATACCGCGCAGGCTGCCGGTCATGGCGCGCATCGCGGCCATCAGTTGGCCAACCTCGTCGCGCCGCTCGCTGTCGACCCGTACCGCCAGGTCGCCTTCGGCGATCCGCTGCGCCACACCCATCGCCTGGCGCAGCGGACGGACGATCAGCAGGCTGATGCCGAAGGCCGCGCCCAGGCCCACCAGCAGCGCCAGCACGGCGGCGCCGACGATCAGCAGGGAGTTTGTCCGCAGGCTGTGGAGCATGGCCTGCTGCTGTGCCTCCCAGCTACGGTCGACACGCGCCATCACCTGCCCGGCGCGCTCGCCCATGGCGGCGTACATCTGCCGCTCCTGGCGCTGGCTGGCGCGGTACTCGGCGAGCTTGTCGGCGAAACCGCGGATATTGGTCAGCACGTCCTTGACCACCGACACGTAGGCATCGTCGGTGATCGCCTGCTCCAGCAGGGCTGCCAGCTCCAGCGCCTCGCGCAGCGATTTCGGCGGCCCCTCCTGCGCATCCGCGGCGCGCGCTTCGAGACGCGAGCGGGCCTCGTCCAGCCCCTGCAGGACCAGGCGATTGACCTGGGCGACCTGGGCCGCCTGCTGCAACAGCGGTTCGCCGTCGCGTCCCTGGCTCTCCTTCAGCGCATAGGCGCCATCCTCGGCCAGGCTGGACTGGAGGATATCGAGGCTGTTGGCGGCGCCGTTCAGCGACCAGCTGGCGCTTTCCCAAGCCAACTGGCGTCCCTGGATGGACTGCTCGAAGCGGCCGAACGCTTCGAGGTATGCCGCCAGCACCTGCTCCACCTCGGCCATGCCAAGCGCCTGGTCGGCGTCGCCGTCGGCCTTGAGCCGGCCCACCCGTTCAAGGGTCGCGGCCAGGCGCTGGCGCAAGCGCTCGGCGTCGCTCTTTTCCCCGTGCAGGGCAAAGTCCTTCTCGGCCTGGCGAACCTCCAGCACGTCGCGATTGATCGCGCTCATTTCCTGCAGGCGCGCGAAGCGCTGCCCCAGCGCATGCAGCGAGAGCACCGCGAGCGCGGCCACCAGCGCGGTCAATAGCAGGACCAGGGTAAAACCGATGGCCAGTTTCTTCGCCGTGCCGAGATCGGCCAGACGCCTGCGCAGCAACCCCAGCATGACTCCCCTCCCCCGTGACGCGCCGTCTGCGTGCGCATTTCCCGCTGTGTCGCGCGTTTTTCGCCGAACCTGAGCGGCCGGGCAAGGTAGTAGCACGATAATGGCCAGGAGAGATATGCGCAGGTCGTTTCCAGGATATCCGGGCTGACGTCAGTCGAGCGCGGAGCCATACTGGGCGCCCCATGGAAAAAGGAGCTTGCCATGCGTCCCGTATTGCCGCTGTTGCTGTCGCTGAGTCTGTGCGCCCCCGCCCTGGCCGACTGGAGCGGCCCGATCGAGCAGCCGCTCTGGTCGTTGCCGGCGGCGCCGGGCCTGTCGCGCTGGCTGATCGTGCACAACCTGTCGAGCGCGGCGGCCGACGGCCTGTACCACGTCGAGGTCCTGGAGCGCCGCCAGGGCCAGCAGCCCTGGCAGTTCCAGCGCCTGGCCGCGCACCTGGCGCTGACCGAACAGGCGCTGCGCGCGAGTATCGTGGCGCCGCTGAAACGCGGCGGGGTGTATCCGGAAAGCTACCAGTTCGCCTATCGCCAGTGGCAGGAACGCCAGGCCGCGGGCCAGGCGCCGGTGTGCCGGCGCACGGTCGACGAGTGCCTGCGGGCGCCGGACTGAGCCCGACTACCTGGGCCGGATCATGCTGAACGTGTCGCGGGTATAGCTGTAGTGGCTGCCGCCCAGGCGACCGACCAGGTCGAGCCTGTCGCTATCCACATGGCGCTCGTCGGCCAGCACGGCATCGTCGACATGGGCCAGCAGCACGCGGGCGAAGATCAGGTGGCAATTGGGGTTCTCCGCCGGATACGGCTTGATCTCCGCCACCTCGCACTCGAAGGCCACCGCCGCCGCGGCGATCCGCGGCGGCGCCACGCGTACGCTGGACACGGTAGGGATGCCGACCGTCTCGATCTCGCTCACGCCATGGGGCAGCCAGGCGGAGGTGGCGTTCATGGTCTCTGCCTGGGCGGCGCCGACCAGGTGGATCACCAACTGCCCGGTGGCCTGGACGTTGCGCAGGGTGTCCTTGAGGCTGCCGTCGTCGCGCAGGCTGACGTTGACCATCAGGGTCGGCGGCTCGTCGCTGATCACCTGGAAGAAGCTGAACGGGGCCAGGTTGCTGGCGCCCTCGGCGGACAGGGTCGAGACCCAGGCAATCGGTCGCGGGGTGACGGTGGAAGCCAACCAGCGATAGGCCTCGGCGGGAGCGATGGTGGTGAAGTCCAGTTGCATGGCGGTCTCGCGGAAATCGACGGAGGGGACGCCGATTATGCCGCAGCCCCGCAGCTCTCGCGACCGTCTGCGCCGCGGCCCTGCGCCACCTGGAGGCAGCGGCTAGACTTACTCTACCCTCACCCAGGAGCCCTGCCATGAACTATCGAGGAAGCTGCCACTGCGGAACCATCGCCTACGAAGTCGAAGGCGACCTCGACCAGGTGATCCAGTGCAACTGTTCACTGTGCAGCCGGCGCGGCTGGCTGCTGTGGTTCGTCCCGCGCGACCGTCTGGCGCTGAAGACGCCGGCCAGCGCGATGCACACCTACACCTTCAACACCCATCGCCTGCAGCATCACTTCTGCCCCACCTGCGGCTGCGCGCCGTTCAGCGAAGGCATAGGCCCGGACGGCCAGGCGATGGCCGCGGTCAACGCGCGCTGCCTGGAGGACATCGACGCCAGCGCGCTCCCGGTACAGCACTACGATGGCCGCAACGCCTGACGCTGGCGCAGGTAGCCGATCACCTCGGCCTGGTTGCCGCGGAACTCGACGCGGTCTTCCTTGCTCTGCCGCTGGAAGGCGTACATCGGGTCGTAGTACTCCTTGAGCAGCCCCTCGATCCAGCCGCGATGGGTATCCACCGAGCCGTCGCGGCCCTGCTCTTCCAGCGCCTGCACGAGGATCGCCGCCAGCCGCTGGTAGCGCTCGCCGCCGAGGCGCTTGACGATGCCGGCGAGGCTCTTCTGCAGGTAGGCGGAGAAGGCGGCGAAGCCCTCCTCCACGCCCACCACGCGCTCGAACTCGCTGCGCAGGTCGATCACGTAGTCCCTGAGGATACGCTCGACACGCTGCTCGAAGGCATCCTCCAGCCAGACCAGCGGGTAGCCCTGCATGCCCTGGTACAGCTCCAGCGGCAAGGAGCAGCTGCCGACGATCCGCCCCTCGTCCTCGAGGACGAACTGGCCGACGCCACGATGACGCTTCTTCAGGATGTCGATGGCCAGGCGGTTCTCGAAGTCGATCTGCGCCGGCTGCGGCGTGGCTCGCCGGCCAAAGCTGGAGCCGCGGTGGTTGGCGTGGCCTTCGAGATCGAGGCTGTTGTCCAGCGCCGCGATCACCTCGGTCTTGCCGCAACCGGTGAGGCCGCCGACCAGCACGAAATCGCACTCGTCGACCGCCGCGCGGGTGGTTTCGAAAAGGAAGTTGCGCAACGCCTTGTAGCCGCCGATCACCCGTGGGTAGTCGATGCCGGCGTCCTGCTTCAGCCACTGCTGGACGATCTGCGAGCGCAGGCCGCCGCGGAAGCAATACAGGTAGCCGTTCGGGTTGGCTTCGGCGAAGGCTTTCCAGGCCGCCAGCCGTTCGGCCTTGAGCGCCCCGCAGACCAGTTCGTGACCAAGGGCGATGGCGGCCTGCTGGCCGTGCTGCTTATAGCTGGTGCCGACCTTCTGCCGCTCGATGTCGTTCATCAGCGGCCGGTTGACCGTGTTGGGAAAGGCGCCCTTGTGGTACTCCACCGGGGCGCGCACATCCATCAGGGGGATATCGTCGAGAAACAGCTCGCGGTAGTGCTGGGTGTTGTCGCGCATTACAGCACCTGTACCGCGAGACTCTGTCGCTCGACCAGTTCGCCGATCGGCGCCAGTTGCAGGCCGAGTTCCGCCGCCACGGCGAGGAACTCCGCCTCGCCTTCCGGAGCCACCGCCACCAGCAGGCCGCCGCTGGTCTGCGGATCGCAAAGCAACAGCTTCTGCACCTCCGGCAGTGGCGCGATGCGCTCGCCATAGCTGTCGAAGTTGCGCAGGGTGCCGCCGGGCACGCAGCCCTGCTCCAGGTAATATTCGGCACTGGCCAGGCGCGGCACCGCGGCGTACTCAACGCGCGCGGTGAGCTTGCTGCCATCGGCCATTTCCACCAGGTGGCCGAGCAGGCCGAAACCGGTGACGTCGGTCATCGCCTTGACCCCGGCCAATCGACCGAAGCGCGCGCCGGGCCTGTTCAGGGTGCACATCCAGTCGCGCGCCACGCCGACGTCCTCGGCGCGCAGCCTGGCCTTCTTCTCGGCAGTGGTGAGGATGCCGATGCCCAGCGGCTTGGTCAGGTACAGCCTGCAGCCGGCCTCGGCGGTGTCGTTGCGTTTCATGAAACGCTTCTCCACCACGCCGGTCACGGCCAGGCCGAAGATCGGCTCGGGGGCGTCGATGGAGTGTCCGCCGGCCAGCGGGATGCCGGCTTCCTCGCAGACCTTGCGGCCGCCGGCGATCACCTCGCGGGCGACTTCCGCGGCCAGCACGTTGACCGGCCAGCCGAGGATGGCGATGGCCATCAGCGGGTCGCCACCCATGGCGTAGATGTCGCTGATGGCGTTGGTCGCGGCGATACGGCCGAAATCGAAGGGGTCGTCGACGATCGGCATGAAGAAATCGGTGGTGGAGACCACCCCGCGCTCCTCGTCGAGGGCGTAGACAGCCGCGTCGTCGCGCGAGGCGTTGCCGACCCAGAGCTTCGGATCGAGGTTCTGCGCGCCGCTGCCGGCGAGGATCACCTCCAGTACCTTGGGCGAAATCTTGCAGCCGCAGCCGGCGCCGTGGCTGTACTGGGTCAGGCGGATCGCCTCGCTCATCGGTGTACTCCCGTGGATGTCGGAAAAGTGCCCATTCTAGCAAAGCCGGCGCCGCCGCCAGAGGGCCGATCGCCGCGCCCGGCTCAGCGCCCGGCGCGCGACTCGCGGATATAGAAGCGCGCCTTCTCGGCCTTGCTGGTGCAGCCCTCGTAGGCTTCGAACTGCTGCTGGGTCTTGGCCCCGGTGAGCAGGGTCAGGGCCTTCGAGTAGCTGACGGTGCCAGCGAAGCCTTCGGCCTTGGCCAGGTCGAGTTCCTTCCAGGCCGCGTCCAGCTGGTCGGCACAGTTCTCCCGGTAGGCGGTCTTGCCGGCGCAGCCGGCCAGGGTCAGGGCAAGGACGGGCAGAACGATCCAGGTTTTCATCGAACGATCTCCGGACAGGGAAAGGGCCGCGCATCGCCGCGACGCACTTGGCGGCGGCCGGGCGACACGCGTATCGTTTTCGCTTCGTCACGCAGTATTGGCAAGGGGTTGCAGATGAGCAAACAGGTCGCCCTGGTATTGGGCTCCGGCGGTGCGCGCGGCTACGCGCACATCGGCGTGATCGAGGAACTCGAGGCGCGCGGCTATGAGATCACCTGCATCGCCGGTTGTTCCATGGGCTCGGTGATCGGCGGCATCTACGCCGCCGGCAAGCTGCGCGAGTACCGCGAGTGGGTGGAAAGCCTGGATTACCTCGACGTGCTGCGCCTGCTCGACGTCAGCTTCCGCCTCGGCGCGATCCGCGGCGAGCGGGTGTTCGGCAAGATCCACGAGATCCTCGGCGAGGTGAACATCGAGGACCTGTCGATTCCCTACACGGCGGTTGCCACCGACCTCACCAACCAGCAGGAAATCTGGTTCCAGGAAGGCTGCCTGCACCAGGCCATGCGCGCCTCGGCGGCGATCCCCAGCCTGTTCACCCCGGTCATGCAGGGCAGCCGCATGCTGGTCGACGGCGGCCTGCTCAACCCGTTGCCGATCGTGCCGGTGGTGTCGGCCCACAGCGACCTGATCATCGCGGTCAACCTCAACGCCACCAACCAGAAGCAGTACCACCTGCCGGTGATCGAGCGTCCGGCAGCGCTCAAGGGGCGCTTCGACAGCATGATCGAGAGCCTCGGCCACAAACTCTCGTTCTTCCGCCGCCACGGCGACGACAATACCCCGCCGGAGCTGAGCGCCGACGCCCTGCTCCATCCGGTTCCGGCGGAATCCGAGGAGCCCGCCGAGCCGCAACTGCAACAGCCGGCCGCGGCGCCGCAAGGCAAGGACTCGCCGAAGTCGGCCAGCGGCACCACGGTGGTGGAAAGCAGCGGTCCGGCATCACTGCTGGAACTGGTCAACCAGAGCTTCGAGGTGATGCAGACCTCGCTGGCGCAGTACAAGATCGCCGGCTACCCGCCGGACATCCTGATCAACGTGCCGAAGCGGGTCTGCCGCTTCTTCGAGTTCTACAAGGCGCCGGAGTTGATCGCCCTCGGCCGGCAGATCGCCAGCGACACCCTGGACCGCTACGAGGAAGACAACGCCTGAGCCTCAGCGGCTGAACTCGAGGACCTCGTAGCCGCCGCGCCGTTCCGGGAACAGCAGGAGGAAGCCGCCGGCGTGCGGGCGCAGCAGCGCGACCACGTCGGACTCAGCCGGCGCGCCGTGGGCCAGGCCACTGAAGGCCACCTGGGGCTCGTCGTTGACCGTGGCGCCGCCGAGGAACACGTAGCGCTGCGTGCCTTCGCGGAACAGGTAGCCGCTGACCCGCTGCGAACCGCTGGTCTTCTCCAGGAACAGGCCGCGGTCGGTACGCCGGATGCGGCACTGGAAGTTCGGATAGCGATAGATGCCGTACTGGTCGGCCTGGGTCGAGCGGCACTTCCAGTCGCCCAGCAGGCCTTTCTCGTCGACGGCGACGACGGGCTGCGCCAGGCTGAGTTCCAGTTGCTCCAGTTCCGGCAGGAATTCCTCGAAGGCACTGTCGTAGTAGCGCTTGTTGATGGCCTCGGCGTCCTGCTCGACGGCCAGCACGCTGCGCTGCTGCTGGTCGCTGGTGTAGCCACGCCAGTCCGGCTCGGCGGCGCCGGCGTGCGCGCAGGCGGCGAGAACGGTGAGGCAGGCGAAGACACGGGAAACGGGAATCGGGCGGGACATGGCGACCATCCTGGCGAGTGGACCGGCGCATCCGGCGCCGGCAAGCGGTAGCCGCAGAACATAGCGCAGCGGCGCCGGGAATTCGAGCGCCACCACGACGGGCGGCGGTTTCAGAAGATCGACCAGCCGATCCGCTCGCTGAGTTTCTCCAGCGCGGCGATACCCGCCAGCGAATTGCCCGCGGCGTTCAGCTCCGGCGACCAGACGCAGACCGTGAAGCGCCCCGGCACCACCGCGATGATGCCGCCGCCGACGCCGCTCTTGCCCGGCAGGCCGACCCGGTAGGCAAAGTTGCCGGCCTCGTCGTAGAGCCCGCTGGTGGCCATGATCGCGTTGACCTGCTTGGTCTGCCGCTCGTTGAGCACCTGCTCGCCGCTGTGCTTGCAGAAGCCCTTGTCGGCGAGGAAGCAGAACGCCCGCGCCAGGTCGACGCAGCTCATGCGCAACGCGCAATGATGGAAATAGCTGAGCAGCACCGCCTCGACGTCGTTGTGGAAGTTGCCGAACGATTTCATCAGGTAGGCCGCCGCCGCGTTGCGCGAGCGGTGCTGGTACTCCGAGCGCGCCACCACCGAGTCCGACACCACTTCCGGGTTGCCGCACAGGCGCCGGACGAAATCGCGCATCGATTGCGCCGGCGCGGCGAAACGCGACTGGTTGATGTCGCAGATCACCAGGGCGCCGGCATTGATGAACGGATTGCGCGGCTTGCCGCGCTCGAACTCCAGCTGCACCAGGGAGTTGAAAGGCTGGCCGGAGGGCTCGTGGCCGAGGCGTTGCCAGATGTCCTCGCCGGAATGCTGGATCGCCTGGACCAGGCTGAACACCTTGGAAATGCTCTGGATGGAAAACGGCCGCAGGGCGTCGCCGGCATGGAACAGCTCGCCGTCGCGGCTGTACACGGCGATCCCCAGTTGGTTCGGCTCGACGCCGGCGAGCGCGGGAATGTAGTCGGCGACCTTGCCGCGCCCGATCAGCGGGCGGACTTCATCGAGAATCTCGTTCAACAGTTGCTGCATGATGACCTTCGTCGTGACACCGGGGCGCCGACCCGGCGCATCCGGGCCAGCGCGAATGCGCGGCATCATAGGCGATGAACGCGCGGGAGGCATGCCCCTCGCGCAGAATTGCGCTGCGCGTCAGCTGTCGCGCAGGCGATAGCCGACGCCCGCCTCGGTCACCAGGAAGCGCGGGCTGGCCGGATCGTCGCCGAGTTTCTGCCGCAGGTGGCCGACCACGACCCGCAGGTAATGGGTGTCTTCGACGTGGGTCGGGCCCCAGATATCCTTGAGCAGTTGCTGCTGGGTCACTACCCGTCCGAGATGGCGTGCCAGCGCGGCGAGCACCGCGTACTCCTTACGCGTCAGCGCCACTTCCGCACCCTCCAGGGTGACCCGGCGATAGGCGAAGTCCACCTGCAACGGGCCGACCGCCACCGCCGCCTCCGGGCTTTCGCCCTGCGCCGCCTGGCGCAGCAGGACGCGCACGCGGGCGAGGAACTCCTGGATGCCGAACGGCTTGGTCACGTAGTCGTTGGCGCCACCGTCCAGGGCCAGCACCTTCTCGCCCTCGCTGGCGCGCACCGACAGCACCAGCACCGGCACCTGCGACCATTCGCGCAGGTCGCGGAGGATGTCCTGGCCGTCGCGGTCCGGCAGGCCGAGGTCGAGCACCACCAGGTCCGGCCGGTTCAGCGCGGCCTGGGCCAGCCCCTCTTCGCCGGTGCCGGCCTCGAGTACCCGGTAGCCCTGGGCATTGAGGCTGATACGGAGGAACTTGCGGATCTGCGGTTCGTCGTCGATCAGCAGGATGCTGTTCTGCAATTGGGTCATGGCACTCGGCACGGCAGGTGAACACGGCGACGAGCCAGCGGCGGCGTCGCGGAAACGGCAGGAATAGCGCGAGCGCGGGCGCCAGGCAAGTGCGCCGGGCTCATTCGTCGCCCTCCAGTTGCCCGAGGTCCGGCTGCGGATGCAGCGGCAGGTGCAGGACCAGCGTGGTGCCGCGACCGTCGAGGCCTTCGCCGACGCTGATGCGCCCGCCGTGGGCGCCGATCATGCCCTGGCAGATCGCCAGGCCCAGGCCGGTGCCCTGGCCACCGCGGTCGCCACGGGCAGCGGTGTAGAACATGTCGAAGATCTTCTCCCGCTCGGCCTCGGGAATCCCCGGCCCCTCGTCGCTCACCGCGAAACGCAGCTCGGCGGCATCCTGGCTGACCTCGATGCGCAACCGGCCGTGGCTCGGCGAGAAGCGCGCGGCATTTTCCAGCACGTTGATCAGCGCCTGTTCGATCAGCGCCGCATGCACGTAGAGCAACGGCAGGTCGTTGGCCACGATCGCCTGCACCCGGTACGGCGCCAGCACCGCGCGCAGGCGGTTCAGCGCGCTGCCGACGATGTCGCCCGGCGCCACCCAGTCGCGCGCCAGCTTCAGGCCACCGTGGCCGAGACGGGTCATGTCGAGCAGGTTCTGGATATAGCGGTCCAGTCGCTCGGCCTCGTCGCGGGTGCTTTCCAGCAGTTCGCGACGATCCGCCGGCGGGATCGCCTCGCCCAGCGCCAGCAGGCTGTCGATGGAACCGCGCATGGCCGTCAGCGGCGTGCGCAGGTCGTGGGACACCGAGGCGAGCAAGGCGCTGCGCAGTTGCTCGGTTTCGCCGTGCAGGCGCGCGGCCTCCAGGTCCTCGGCCAGGCGAGCCCGCGCCAGGGCCTGGGCCAGGGGCTGGCCGAGTGCGGCGAGCAGGCGCCGGCGCTGCGGGCTCAGCGGCTGGCCGTCCAGCGGCGCGACGCCGAGCAGTGCCAGCGGCCCCTCTTCCGCCGACAGCGGCCACCACCACCAGCGTCCTCCGGGCAGCGTGCCAGTACCGAGGCCGGCCGGCTGGTCGTGGGCCCAGGCCCAGTCGGCGGCGACCCGTTCCTGGTCGGCGAGTTGCCGCTGCACGCCGGCCTCGGTCTTCCACTCGCCATTGACCTGACCAAGCAGGCAGACCTCGACGTCCTTCCAGTCGTCGAACTGCTGGGCGGCGGCGGCCAGCACCGCCTGGCGGTCGGTGGCGGCGGTGAGCTTGCGCGACAGCTCCAGCAGCAGGCTGGTTTCCTCCTGGGTATCGCGCAGCGCCTCCAACTGGCGCCGCTGGCGTGCCGCCAGGTTGCCGGTGAGGCCGGCCATGAACAGGAAGAACGCCAGGCTCAGCAGGTCTTCGTGGCGATGGATGGCGAAGGAAAAATGCGGTGGGATGAACAGGAAGTCATAGGCCAGGAACGACGCCACCGCGCACAGCAGTGCCGGCATCAGGCTGCTGCGCACTGCCACCAGCAGCACCGCCATCAGGAACACCAGGGAGATGTTCGGCAGCTCCAGCAGGTGCGCCACGACCCAGGCCAGGCCGCTGGCCAGGGCGGTCGCCAGCAGCGCCAGCAGATAGTCGTTCCACACCACCGGATAGCGTGGCCGCGGTTCCGCCGGGCGCAGGTCGGCCTCGCTGTCCAGGGCACTGATCTCCAGGCCCTGGCCGTCGCGCAGCAGGCGCCCGGCGAGACCACCGCCGAAGGCCCGGCGGTACCAGCGGCGCCGCGACTGGCCAACCAGGACCAGGCTGGCGCGGCGCTCGCGGGCATGTTGCAGGAGGGTCCGCGCCACCTCGCCGGCGCGCAGCACGACGATCTCGCCGCCGAGCCGCTCGGCCAGTTGCTGCGCACCCTGCAGGCGCATCCGCGCCTGCTCGCTGCGCAAGCCGCCGGTATCGACGTGTACCACGCTCCAGGGCAGGTGCCGACGTTCGGCGACCCGGCAGGCGTGGCGCACCAGGCGTTCGGCCTGTTCGTCACCGTCGATGCCCACCAGCAGCCGCCCGCGCAACGCCGGCGCTTCCTCGCCGCGCTGGCGGTAGCGGTGGTTGAGGTCGGCGTCGACCCGCGCGGCGGCGGTCTGCATCGCCAGTTCACGCAGCGCGGTGAGGTTGGTCTGCGAGAAGAACGCATCGATCGCCGCCCGCGCCTGTTCCGGCACGTAGACCTTGCCCTCGCGCAGGCGCTCCAGCAGCTCGCGCGGCGGCAGGTCGATGAGGACGATCTCGTAGGCCTCCTGCAACACCCAGTCCGGCACCGTCTCGCGGACCTGCACGCCGGTGATGTCGCGGACCTGGTCGTTGAGGCTCTCCAGGTGCTGGACGTTGACCGTTGTGTAGACGTCGATTCCCGCCGCCAGCAACTCCTGGATGTCCTGCCAGCGCTTGGCGTGGCGGCTGCCGGGAACGTTGCTGTGGGCCAGTTCGTCGACCAGGGCCAGCGCCGGCGGGTCGGCGAGGAGACCGTCGAGGTCCATTTCCTGCAGTTTCATCCCTCGATACTCGAGGCTGCGCAGCGGCTGCTGCGGCACGCCTGCGAGGAGGGACTCGGTTTCCGCCCGCGAGTGGGTCTCGACCACCCCGGCGCGC
This sequence comes from Pseudomonas sp. HMSC067G02, assembly GCF_001813485.1. Taxonomy (NCBI): domain Bacteria; kingdom Pseudomonadati; phylum Pseudomonadota; class Gammaproteobacteria; order Pseudomonadales; family Pseudomonadaceae; genus Pseudomonas; species Pseudomonas sp. HMSC067G02. The sequence goes on along the minus strand of NZ_KV812708.1, from coordinate 85,308 downwards.
AGTTTCACGCCCTGGCGCAACTGGGCCTGGGCGGCCTGCAGCATGGCGAAGGTCTTGCCCACCCCCGGCGCCGCGCCGAGAAAGACTTTCAGGCGGCCGCGCCCGTCAGCGGGCAGGTCGGCCAGCAGCGCGTCGGCGCGTGCGGTGTCGGTCATGGATCGGTCGTACTCCGTTGCTCTGCGCCGCGCGGGGCGGACGATCGCCGGCGATCATCCGCCGATGCGGCGATATTGCAAGCCCTTGCGTGGGTCTCTGGGGAAACCTAGCGCTTCAACCCCGCCAGCGCCATGTTCAGCGCCAGCACGTTGACCACCGCCGGCCCCACCAGCGGCCGCTCGGTGTGGCTTTCCACCAGGTCTTCCACCAGCCGCAGCGGCAGCCCGCGTGCCGTGGCCACCCGCAGCGCCTGGTAACGCGCGGCCTGCGGCGGCAGCTGCGGATCGAGTCCGCTACCGGAGGTAGTGACCAGCGCCAGCGGCACCGGCCCCTGGTCGGCGATACGCTCCTGCGCGGCGTCCCTGGCGATGCGCTCGGCCAGTGCCGGGTTGCTCGGCGCCAGGTTGCTCGCGGCACTGGAAACGGTGGCGTAGTCGCCCGCCGAAGGCCGCGAATGGAACCACTCCTCGCCGTCGAACTTCTGCGCGATCAGCCGCGAGCCGAGCACCTTGCCCTCGGCGTCGCGCAGCAGGCTGCCATTGGCCTGCTCGGGGAACGCCAGTTGGGCGATACCGGTGACCAGCAGCGGATAGGCCACGCCGGTGACCAGGCTCAGCACCAGCAGTGACGCCAGTGCCGGACGGAGTTGCTTGAACATGTGCAGATCCTCTCTTCAGTCCCAGGCCCTCGCCCGACGGCGAGGGCCGTTGTTCATGCCAGGCCGACGGCGGTCAGCAGCAGGTCGATCGCCTTGATCCCGAGGAACGGCGCCACCAGGCCGCCGACGCCATAGATCAGCAGGTTGCGCTGCAGCAGTTGCGAAGCGTCCGCCGCCTGCACCCGCACGCCGCGCAAGGCCAGTGGGATCAACGCGACGATGATCAGCGCGTTGAACACGATGGCCGACAGGATCGCGCTCTGCGGGCTTTGCAGGCGCATCACGTTGAGCACGTCGAGCTGCGGGTAGATGCCGACGAACAGCGCCGGCAGGATGGCGAAGTACTTGGCCACGTCGTTGGCGATGGAGAAGGTGGTCAGCGCGCCGCGGGTGACCAGCAACTCCTTGCCCACCTGGACCACGTCGAGCAGCTTGGTCGGGTCGCTGTCCAGGTCGACCAGGTTGGCCGCCTCGCGGGCGGCCTGGGTGCCGTCGTTCATGGCCATGCCGACGTCGGCCTGGGCCAGCGCCGGGGCGTCGTTGGCACCGTCGCCGCACATCGCCACCAGGCGACCTTCGCCCTGCTCCTGGCGAATCCGCGCCAGTTTCTTCTCCGGGGTAGCCTCGGCGATCACGTCGTCGACCCCAGCCTCGGCGGCGATGGCAGCGGCGGTCAGCGGGTTGTCGCCGGTCACCATCACAGTGCGGATGCCCAGCCGGCGCAGTTCGGCGAAGCGCTCGCGAATGCCCGGCTTGACCACGTCCTTCAGGTGAATGGCGCCGAGCAGCCGGCCGTTGGCTACCACCAGCAGCGGGGTGCCGCCGCTCTGGGCGATCTTGTCCACCTCCCGCGAAAGCACCTCGGGCATCTTCTCCCGCGGCAGGTCGATGAAGCGCAGCGCCGCATCCACCGCCCCCTTGCGGTACACCTGGCCGTTCCAGTCGACCCCGGACAAGCGGGTTTCCGCGCTGAAGGCGATCGGCGTCAGCTCCTCGCGGCGCGGCTCCTCGATCGGATGCAGGATGCGCAGGTATTCGACGATCGACTTGCCTTCCGGCGTGTCGTCGGCCAGCGAGGCCAGCAACGCGCCCTCGGCCAGTTCCTTGCCGCTCACCCCCGGCGCGGCGTACAGCGCGCTGCAGCGGCGGTTGCCGAAGGTGATGGTGCCGGTCTTGTCGAGCAGCAGCACGTGGACGTCGCCGGCCGCCTCCACCGCGCGACCGGACTTGGCGATCACGTTCAGGCGCACCAGGCGGTCCATGCCGGCGATGCCGATGGCCGAGAGCAGGCCGCCGATGGTGGTCGGGATCAGCGTCACCAGCAGCGCCACCAGGAACACCAGCGGCAGGTTGCCGCCGGCGAACAGGGCGAACGGCTTGAGGGTCACCACCACCAGCAGGAAGATCAGGGTCAGGCCGATCAGCAGGATGTCCAGCGCTACTTCGTTGGGGGTCTTCTGCCGCTTGGCGCCTTCCACCAGGGCGATCATCCGGTCCAGGGTCGACTCGCCCGGGTTGGCGCCGATCCGCACCAGCAGCCAGTCGGACACCACCTGGGTGTTGCCGGTCACCGCCGAGCGATCGCCGCCGGACTCGCGGATCACCGGCGCCGATTCGCCGGTGATGGCGGCCTCGTTGACCGCCGCCACGCCTTCGATGACTTCGCCGTCGCCGGGAATCATCTCGCCGGCCTGGACCCGTACCACGTCGCCCTTGCGCAGGCTGCTGGCAGCGACGCTCTCGAAACTGCCGTCGGCGCGCCGCTTATTGGCGGAGAGGCCCTGGCTGCCGGCCTTGAGACTGTCCGCGCGGGCCTTGCCACGCCCCTCGGCGAGCGCTTCGGCGAAATTGGCGAAGAGCACGGTGAACCACAGCCAGAGGGCGATCTGCAGCGCCACCGAGGTCGGCACCGCCTGGTCGGGGACGAAGCACAGCAAGGTGGTGAGCACGGCGGTCAGTTCGACCACCAGCATCACCGGCGAGCGCAGCAACTGGCGCGGGTCGAGCTTGACGAAGGCTTGCAGCAGCGCCGGCCGCCACAAGGCGGCGAGGCTGGTGGACGCGTTGTGGCGACGTTCGAGCGATTTGTGCAAGGCGTTCTTGGACGCCTGGGTCTGAGCGTTCATGTGCGATTCCTTCAGAAGCCGAGGCTCAGTTGTTCAGCGATCGGGCCGAGGGCCAGGGTCGGCAGGAAGGTCAGGCCGCCGACCAGCAGGATGGTCACGGTGAGCAGGCTGACGAACAGCGGACCATGGGTCGGGAAACTGTTCGGCCCCACCGGGCTGGCCTTCTTCGCCGCCAGGCTGCCGGCGATGGCGAGGATCGGCAGGATGTAGCCGAAGCGGCCAATGAGCATGGCCAGGCCGATCATCAGGTTGTGGAACGGCGTGTTGGCACCGAAACCGGCAAACGCCGAGCCGTTGTTGGCGCTCCCCGAGGTGTAGGCGTAGAGCAGTTGGCTGAAGCCGTGCGGGCCGGGGTTGGTCACCGCCGAGGCCGGTCCCGGCAGGCTGGCGGCAATGGCGCCGAGCACCAGCACGCCGACAGGCATCACCAGGAGGGTGAAGACCAGCAGGCGGACCTCCTTCGCCTCGAGCTTCTTGCCCAGGTACTCCGGCGTCCGCCCGACCATCAGGCCGGCGAGGAACACCGCGATCAGGACGAACAGCAGCATGCCGTAGAGGCCGGCGCCGACGCCGCCGAAGATCACCTCGCCGAGCATCATGTTCAGCAGCGGCAGCATGCCGCCCAGGGGGCTCAGGCTGTCGTGCATGGCGTTCACCGAGCCGTTCGAGGCGGCGGTGGTGGTGATCGCCCAGAGCATGCTGGCGGCGGTGCCGAAGCGACTCTCCTTGCCCTCCATCGGTGCGCCCTGCTCGACCGGCAACTGCGCCAGCGCCGGGTTCGGCTGGTATTCGGCCCACAGCGACAGGCCCAGGCCGAGGCAGAACAGCAGCAGCATGCAGCCGAGGATCGCGCGGCTCTGGCGCAGGTCCTTCACGTAATGGCCGAAGGTGAATACCAGCGCCGCCGGGATCAGGATGATCGAGGCCACTTCGAACAGGTTGCTCCAGGCGCTCGGGTTCTCGAACGGATGGGCCGAGTTGACGCCGAAGAAGCCGCCGCCGTTGGTGCCCAGCTGCTTGATGGCGATCTGGCTGGCCGCCGGGCCGAGCGGGATGGTCTGCTCGGCGCCTTGCAAGGTGGTGGCATGGACGTAGTCGAAGAAGGTCTGCGGCACGCCCTGCCAGACCAGCAGCAACGCCAGCAGCAGGCACAGCGGCAGCAGCACGTAGAGGGTGCCGCGGGTCAGGTCGACCCAGAAGTTGCCCAGCTGTCGTGTGGAGCGGCGGCTGATGCCGCGCGCCAGGGCCACCAGCACGCAGAGGCCGACCGCCGCGCTGACGAAGTTCTGCACCGTAAGGCCGACCATCTGGCTGAAGTAGCTCAGCGAGGCCTCGCCGCTGTAGGCCTGCCAGTTGGTGTTGGTGACGAAACTGACCGCGGTGTTGAACGCCAGGGTCCATTCCAGGCCCGGCAGGTGCTGCGGGTTCAGCGGCAGGCTGCCCTGCAGCATGAGGATCGAGAACAGCAGGACCAGGCCGGCCAGGTTGAATGCCAGCAGCGCCAGGGTGTAGGTCTTCCAGTCCTGCTCGCTCGCCGGATCGACGCCGAACAGGCGATAGCAGACGCGCTCCAGTGGCGCCAGCGGCGCGCTGAGGAGATTGCGTTGGCCTTCCATCACCTTGAAGCAGTAGCGCCCGAGGAACGGTGCAGGCACCAGGACCAGGGCGAAAAAGGCCAGGATCAAGAGAATCTCGTGGCTGTTCATGTGCCCTCCCCTAGGCACGGTCGGCGCGTAGCAGCGCCACCAGCAAATAGACGAACAGTCCCGTGGCCAGGGCCAGGGACAACCAATCCAGAACGGTCATGTGTGCGATCTCTCCTTCGAACGGCCTCTGCCGCTTGAGGGAAAGTCTCCGCAAAGGGGGCGTAAAGAAGCGATTCCGGGCCGCGCCGGACGGCATAAAGAAAGCGTAAAGAGTGGTGCGGACAGCGCCTGGGAGAGCAACCGGCCGGGGACTGCGCCACGGCCGGTGACAAGGCGAAGGATCGACGCTAGCCCTGGGCGGCGCGGATCATGTTGCGGGCGATCAGCAGTTGCTGGATCTGCGTGGTGCCCTCGTAGATGCGGAACAGTCGCACGTCGCGATAGAAGCGCTCGATCCCATAGTCGCCGATATAGCCGGCGCCGCCGAAGATCTGCACCGCGCGGTCGGCGACGCGGCCGCACATTTCCGAGGCGAACAGCTTGGCGCAGGACGCCTCGGTACCGACATCGCGGCCTTCGTCGCGCTGCCGCGCGGCGTCGATGACCATGCAGCGCGCCGCGTAGGCTTCGGCCTTGCTGTCGGCGAGCATTGCCTGGATCAACTGGAACTCGGCGATCGGCTGGCCGAACTGCTTGCGTTCCAGGGCATAGCGCAACGCATCCTCGAGCATCCGCTCGGCGACCCCCACGCAGACCGCGGCGATGTGCAGGCGGCCCTTGTCGAGCACCTTCATCGCGGTCTTGAAGCCGACGCCCTCGACCCCGCCGATCAACTGGCTGGCAGGCACCCGGCAGTCGTCGAAGATCACGTCACAGGTATGCGCGCCCTTCTGTCCCATCTTGCGATCCGGCTTGCCCAGGGACAGCCCGGGCGTACCGCGCTCGACGACGAAAGCGGAGATTCCGCCGGCGCCACGGATCGCCGGGTCGGTGCGTGCCATCACGGTGTAGATGCCGGCCTGCGGGGCGTTGGTGATGAAGCGCTTGGTACCGTTGAGCACGTAGTGCTGGCCGTCACGCACCGCCGTGGTCTTCAGCGAGGCGGCGTCGGAACCGGAGTCCGGTTCGGTGAGGCAGAACGAACTGAGCAGTTCGCCCGACGCCAGGCGCGGCAGGTAGCGCCGCTTCTGTTCTTCGGTGCCGTCGATGACGATGCCCTGGGAGCCGATGCCATTGTTGGTGCCCAGCAGCGAACGGAACGCCGGCGAGGTCCGCCCCAGTTCGAAGGCGATGCTCACCTCTTCCTCCATGGTCACCCCGAGGCCGCCGTAGGCCTCCGGGATCGACAGGCCGAACAGGCCCATCTCGCGCATGCGGGCGATGATCGCCTCGGGGATGCGGTCGGTTTCCGCCACCTCCTGCTCATGAGGCACCAGGCTTTCGCGGACGAACTGGCGGATGCTGTCCAGCAGCAGGTTCAGGGTTTCCGGATCACGAATCATGCTCACTCCAATAGGCCCTTAGGCCGGTTGCCATGATTCCGTCACCGGCCTCGGTCAGCGGGTGGCGGCCTCGATGTTGTGGACCATGTGCAGCAGGCGCGGGCCGATGTCGTCCTCCAGTTTCTCGCGCTTGAGGTGGAAACTCGGCCCGCCGCAGTTGAACGCCAGCAGCCCATGGCTCTCGTGGTGCAAGGCCACGCCCACCGCGTTGACGTCGCGTTGCCACTCGCCGAGCGACAGGCAGAAGCCGTAGTCGGCATAGTCGCGGAAGGCCCGCTCCAGCCCCTTGCGCACTTCCGGCCAGTCTTCCGGGTGGCGCTTGCGGATGTGCCCGAGGATGAACTCCCGCTCGTCCTCCGGCATCGCCGCCAGGCAGGCCCGGCCGATAGCGCTGCGGTGCAGCGAGAGGTGGCTGCCGACCTGGCGACGCATGGTCAGGTTGGCCTCGCCATGCACCACGTCGAGGTAGACCATGCTCAGCCGGTCGCGGGCCGCCATGGCCACCGCGGCCTTGGCGTAGCCGGCCATCTCTTCCATCAAAGGGCGGGCGAGCGCGCGAATCGACAGGTTCGAGAGCATCGCGTAGCCGAACGACATCACGCCCACTTCCAACTGGTACTTGCCGCTATGCGGCAGGTGACGCAGATAGCCCAGCCGGGTCAGGGTGTGGGTCAGACGCGACACCGTCGGCTTCGGCAGGCCGGTCTTCTTCGCCAGTTCCTGGTTGCCCAGCAGGCTTTCCCGTGGTGTGAAACAGCGCAGCAATTCCAACCCGCGGGCCAGCGCGGTGACGAACTGGCGGTCCTTGAGTTCCTCGTCTTTCTCCTGCATCGGGTCGATCAGCACAGCTTCGAAGGCGGACACTTCCGCTTCCGTACTGGCACCTTCCGCCGGACTCCGGCGCTCGTCGTTGCCGCGCATAGTAGGGACCTCTTTTTCAAAAAATCAATAAAACAAAATCATATTTCGCATAGCGAAACTAATAGAAGAGCCCATGCACTTTCAACAACTAAAATAAAATCCTTTTAAAACAGTAAATTGTATAAGTAGATCGTCCGAAATCCGACGCGAGTATTTACAACGCCCCGGCTGGCGCTGATTATTTTCGATAAATCATGAAACTATATTTCGTATAGCGAAATATCAATTCATCGGAGCTTCCATGTCCGCCGATCCTTCGCCCGTGGTTCTGCTCGAATTTCCCGCAGCCGATATCGCCCTGCTTCGCCTCAATCGTCCGCAAGCCAGGAACGCGCTGAACGACGAAGTGCGCCAGCGCCTCGCCAGCCACTTCCAGACGCTCGGCGCGGATCCGGCGATCCGCGTCATCGTGCTCACCGGCGACTCGCGCTGCTTTGCAGCTGGCGCCGATCTCCGCGATCTCTCGACGAGCACGGCGATCGGCCTGTACGGCCGCCACAGCGAGCGCTACTGGGAAGCCATCGCGCGCTGCCCGAAGCCGGTGATCGCCGCGGTCAACGGCTTCGCCCTGGGCGGCGGCTGCGAACTGGCGATGCACTGCGACCTGATCGTCGCCGGCGAGTCGGCACAGTTCGCCCAGCCGGAGATCAAGGTCGGGGTGATGCCGGGTGCCGGCGGCACCCAGCGCCTGGTACGGGCGGTGGGCAAGTTCCAGGCGCTGCGCATGCTGTTCACCGGCTGCCTGGTGAAGGCTCCGCAAGCGCTGGCCATGGGCCTGGTCAGCGAAGTGGTGGCGGACGAGTCGACGCTGGCGCGCGCCCTGGAACTGGCCACGGAGATCGCCCGCCTGCCCCCTCTGGCGCTGGCGCAGATCAAGGAGGTGGTCCTGGCCGGTGCCGACCTGCCGCTGGACAGTGCCCTGGCCCTGGAACGCAAGGCGTTCCAGTTGCTGTTCGACTCGCAGGACCAGAAGGAAGGCATGCACGCCTTCCTGGAGAAACGCCCGCCGAACTACCAGGGGAAATAGACGATGCCCGATATTCGTTGTATCGCCGTGGTCGGTACCGGTGCGATGGGCACCGGGATCGCCCAGATCGCCGCCCAGGCCGGCCTGACTGTGTGGCTGTTCGACAGCCGCGCCGAGGCCGCCGCCGAGGCACGCCAGCGCCTGCGGCAAACCTTCGAGAGTCTATGCGGCAAAGGCAAGCTGAGCGCCGCCGACGCCGAGGCCGCGCAAAACCGGCTGCGGGTGGCGGAACGCCTGGAACAACTGGGCGACTGCGAACTGGTGGTGGAGGCCATCGTCGAGCGCCTGGAGGCCAAGCAGGAATTGCTGCGCCGGCTGGAAGCCATAGTCGCGCCGGAGACCATCCTCGCCAGCAATACCTCGTCGTTGTCGATCACCGCCATCGCCGCCGCCTGCGAGCGGCCGCAGCGGGTCGCCGGCTTTCACTTCTTCAACCCGGTGCCGCTGATGCGCGTGGTCGAGGTAGTCGACGGCCTGGCCAGCGCTCCGGAAGTCGGCGACGCCCTGCTCGCCCTCGCCGCGCGCCTGGGCCACCGCGGCGTACGGACCAGGGACAGCCCCGGCTTCATCGTCAACCATGCCGGCCGCGCCTATGGCACCGAGGCCCTGCGCATCCTCGGCGAAGGCGTCGCCGAATGCGCCGAGATCGACCGTGTGCTGCGCGAGTGCGCCGGCTTCCGCATGGGGCCGTTCGAACTGCTCGATCTCACCGGCCTCGACGTGTCGCACCCGGTGATGGAATCGATCTACCAGCAGTACTACCAGGAACCGCGCTACCGCCCGCACCCGCTGACCCGCCAGTTGCTCGCCGCCGGCCGTCTCGGGCGCAAGAGCGGCCAGGGCTTCTATCGCTACGTCGACGGCCAGCCGCAGGACAAGCCCGGTCCGCAACCGGTGCCGCAGGCCGCCATCCGGCCCCCGGTGTGGCTGGGCTGCGAAAACGAGGACGACCGCCGCACGCTCGCCGAACTGCTGCATCGCCTCGGCGTCGAGCCGGAAACCGGCGAACGCCCTTCCGCCGCAGCGCTCTGCCTGCTGGCCGCCTGGGGTGAGGACCTGAGCAGCGCCGTGCAGCGCTTCGCCTGTCCCGCCGAGCGCAGCGTCGGCATCGACCTGCTCTGCGACCTCGAGCGCCGGCGCTGCCTGATGCTCTCGCCGCTGACTACCCCGGCCATGCGCGACGCCGCCCACGCGCTACTGGCTGGCGACGGCGCCGGGGTCACGATGCTGCGCGACAGTCCCGGCTTCGTCGTCCAGCGGATACTGGCGATGATCGTCAACCTCGCCTGCGACATCGCCCAGCAGGGCATTGCCAGCGTCGAGGATATCGACCAGGCGGTGCACCTCGGCCTCGGCTATCCCCACGGCCCGCTGGAATGGGGCGACCGCCTCGGCCCGCGGCGCCTGCTGAGCATTCTCCAGCGCTTGCAGGCGCTTACCGGTGACCCGCGCTACCGGCCCAGTCCCTGGCTGCGCCGACGAGCGCAACTGGGCATGTCCCTGCGCGCCGGCGAAACCGCCGCCGTAGACTGACGCATCGGCGACCTGGCGGCGCAGCGTCATGCGTCTCGCCGCCAGGCCAACGCTTTTTCCCCGAGCGACGCTTTCCGGGCTTGCAGCTGCCGAGGTATCCTGCGCGCAAATTCATCCGATGATTGGATGTTTCTTCCGTGACCATTCCCCTCAAGCGCTCCCTGGTGGACATCGCCCTGGAGCAGATCCGCCAGCGCATCGACGCCGGCCATTGGCCGCTCGGCCAGCGCCTGCCGCCGGAGCCGGAACTCGCCGAGCTGCTCGGCATGAGCCGCAACACCGTGCGCGAAGCGGTGCGCGTGCTGACCTTCTCCGGCGTGCTGGAAGTCCGCCAGGGCGACGGCACCTACGTGCGCGCCTGCGCCGATCCACTGGAAACCATGCTGGTGCTGGCGCGCAGCGCGGTGCAGCACTCCCTGGAGGCACGCGGGATGATCGAGATCGAGGCGGCGCGCCTGGCTGCCGTTCGCCGCGACGACAGCGACCTGAGCGCATTGCGCGAGTATCTCGACGCATCGCGCCAGCGCTACGGCAGCGACGACCTGCAGGACTACATCGAGCACGACGTCCGCTTCCACCAACGGATGGTCGATGCCGCCCACAATCCGGTGCTCAGCGAACTCTACCGCTACTTCTCGCAGGTCATCCGGACCTCGCTGGAACGCACCATGGCCGACCCACAAAGGGCCCAGCCCTGCTTCGAGCTGCACCAGCAACTGCTCGACGCCATAGAACGCGGAGACCCGGACGCTGCCGCCGCGGCCAACCGCGCACTGCTGATCTGAACCCGGGACAGACCCATGACTCACGCCTTGAATGCCCGGCCGGGAGCGCACCCCGGCCATCCTCCGGAAGAACTGCTGATCGATGCCGAAGTCGACGACGAACCAGCCCCGCCGGCGCCGCCGCTACGCCCCTGGCTGCTCCTGCTGGGCCTGGTGCTGGTGGCGCTGAACCTGCGCCCGGCGCTGTCCAGCCTCGCCCCCCTGCTCAACCAGGTACGCGACGATACCGGCCTCTCGGCCGCCGCCGCCGGCCTGCTGACCACCGCGCCGGTACTCTGCCTGGGATTGTTCGCGCCGCTCGCGCCGCGCCTGGCCCGGCGTATCGGCGCCGAACGCAGCGTGCTGCTGATCCTCTTCTGCCTGGCCGGCGGCATCGTCCTGCGCAGCCTGTTCCCGGTGTTCGGCCTGTTCGCCGGCAGCGTCCTGGCCGGCGCCAGCATCGGCATCATCGGCGTGCTCCTGCCGGGCATCGTCAAACGCGACTTCCCGCGCCAGGCCGGGGTGATGACCGGGGTCTACACCATGGCCCTGTGCCTGGGCGCAGCGCTCGCCGCCGGCGCCACCGCGCCGCTGGAGAAGCTCTTCGGCAACTGGGAACTGGCGCTGGCGTTCTGGTCGCTGCCGGCGATCCTCGCCGCCGCCTTCTGGCTGCCGCAGACCCGCCAGGGCCAGCACGCCCATCGCCAGGCCTTCCGTGTCGTCGGTCTGTGGCGCGACCCGCTGGCCTGGCAGGTCACGCTGTACATGGGCCTGCAGTCGTCCCTGGCCTACATCGTCTTCGGTTGGCTGCCGTCGATCCTGATCGACCGCGGCATGACTGCGGTGGAAGCCGGCCTGGTGCTGTCCGGCTCGGTGATGCTGCAACTGATCACCGCCCTGCTCGCGCCCTGGCTCGCCGCTCGCGCCAGGGACCAGCGCCTGGCGGTGGTGCTGGTGATGGCGACCACCCTCGCCGGCCTGCTCGGCTTCCTCTATGCGCCGCTGCCGACCATCTGGGGCTGGGCGGTCCTGCTCGGCCTCGGCCAGGGCGGCACCTTCAGCATCGCCCTGGCGCTGATCGTCCTGCGCTCGCGCGACGCCCACGTCGCCTCGCATCTGTCGGGCATGGCCCAGGGCGTCGGCTACACCCTGGCGGCCATGGGACCGTTCATGGTCGGCGTGGTCCACGACCTGACCGGCGGCTGGAACGCGGTCGGCTATATCTTCATCGGCGTCGCCATCGCCGCCACCCTGTTCGGCCTCGGCGCCGGGCGCAGCCAGTACGTGGGGGCCCGCAGCGAACACCTGTAGCCCCGCAGACGCAAAAAGCCCCGCATCGCGGGGCTTTTTCTCCTTCGTCACTCAGGCATCCGGGCCGCGCCCTTCGCCGGGCGGCGTCCGCGGCGTGCTGGCGATCCAGTCGCTGAGCAGGTTGTAGGCCACTGCCAGCAGGATCGGGCCGAGGAACAGGCCCATGAAGCCGAACGCCAGCAGGCCGCCGAACACCCCGAGCAGCACCACCACCAGCGGCAGGTTGCCGCCACGGCTGATCAGGTAGGGTTTGAGGATGTTGTCCACCCCGCTGATGATGAAGAAGCCCCACAGGCCGAGGAACACCCCGTGGCCATAGTCGCCCTTGAAGAACAGCCAGGCGGTGGCCGGGCCCCAGACCAGCGGCGGGACCATCAGCAGGCTGCAGGCGAAGGTCAGCAGGCCGAGCAGCATGGCTCCCGGTACGCCGGCGATCGTGAAGCCGATCCAGGCCAGCAGGGCTTGCGCCGCGGCGGTGCCGATCACCCCGTTGACCACCCGCTGTACGGTGCCGGCGACAAGGTCGCGATAGTGCTCCGCGCGGTTGCCGATCAGGCGTTCCAGGGCACGGTGGACGATGGACTCCAGGCGCGGCCCGTCGCGGTAGAAGAAGAAGATCAGGATCAGACTGAGGACCAGTTCCAGGATCCCTCCACCGATCTTCGCGCTGCGCGCCAGCAGCCAGTTGCCGACCTCGCCGACATAGGGCTTGAGCACGTAGAAGAACGCCACGCCCTGTTGGTCGATGGAGTTCCACCAGCCGATCAGGCGGTCGCCGATCAGCGGGACGCCGGCCATCCACGAAGGCGGCGGCGGCAGGCCCTCGACCTGGAGATTCTTCAATAGCTCCATCAGCGAACGAACGTTGTCCGCCAGGCCGAAGCCGAGCCAGATCAGCGGCAACGCCACCAGGACGATCCAGCCCAGGGTCAGCAGGCCCGCCGCCAGCGACTCGCGGCCACCGAGCAGGCGCGTGAGCATACGCATCAGCGGCCAACTGGCGAAAGCCAACACCGCGGCCCAGAACAGCGCCGACCAGAATGGCGCCAGCACCCAGAGACTGGCACCGAGCAGGCCGAACAACAGCACGCGAAGCAACAGCCGATCGTTATCGAACATCAAGGCAGGCCTTCCTCAAAGGGGGATACACCGATAGACAGCGCTCGGCGTGCGCCGTTTCCAGCCGGAGCGTGGGGCGCGGGGGAAAGGCAGTCTACTCTGGCGGGCGGCCTTGCCGAAGGCATTTTCGCCATCGCCCGGGCCCGCAGGCCCGGGCGAACGCGTTCAACGCAGCCAGTTGAGGTGCAGGCCCTCGACCTCCGACTGGCCCAGCTCCATGCGGCTGTTCAGCACGCCCTGCCCGCGCAGGGCGTCGCGCCACTCCTGGGCGTGCTTGCCGGACAGCTCGACCCGCACCCCGGTATCCAGGCGCAGGGTCCGCACCAGCAACTCAAGCCAGGAGCCGGCCGGCTCCGCCGGCACATGGCTGAGGGTCAGTTCGCCGTTGGCCTTGAGCAGGCGCAGCAGGGTCGCCGGGCTCGGCAGCAGTTCCCCCAGCGGCGCATCGGCCTTGAGTTCCTCGGCCTGCAGGTAGGCGCGGCGATTGCCGCGGGTGATCGAGTAGACCGCCACCAGGCTGTTCTCCTGTGGCGCCGCCAGGCGCACCAGCAGGTAGGCCTGCTGCTCGTCCGGGCCGTACAGCTTGGCATTGCCGAACACGGCGTTGGCCAGCAGGCTGCTGGAGCCGCAGTCGCGCCGCTCGCACCAGAACAACGGCGTGGCGTCGGCCTTGAGCAGCGCGGTGCGCGCCGCGGCGAACGCCTCCTGGCTGCTGTGCTCGGGCGGCAAGCGGTAGGTCAGCGCGGTCAGCTCGCCTTCGGCGCGCACCTCGCCCTCCATGCGCAGGCGACCGCTGATGCGGCTGATCGCCCCTAGCGGGTAGATCCGCTCCTCGCTCGGCGCCTGGCGGAAGTCGACGATCTCGGCGCGCGGGAAGCGCGGCAGGACGTCCAGGTCATGGCTGCCGGGAAGGTCGGCGGCCAGCGCCGAAAAGCTGAAAACGCCCAGGGATAGCAACAGGAACCCTCGCATACCGGCCCTCAACGGGTCAGCATCGACTGGGCGGTACGGATGGCGTCGTCGCCCTCCTTCTCCCGCCGCGGCACCAGCAGTCCGCGCTGCACCGCGGGACGCGCCTCGATGGCGGCGATCCAGCGTTGCAGGTTGTCCAGCCCGTCGACGGCGACACCGGACCAGTCGTGGATGCGCACCCAGGGATAGGTGGCGATGTCGGCAATGCTGTAGTCGCCGGCGAGGTACTCGGCCTCGCCCAGGCGACCGTCGAGAACTTCGTAGAGGCGCCGGGTCTCATGCTGGTAGCGGTCGATGGCGCCCTGCAACTTCTCCGGGAAATAACGGAAGAACACGTTGGCCTGCCCCTGCATCGGGCCGACCCCGCCCATCTGGAACATCAGCCACTGGATCACCCGCGAGCGACCCTTGACGTCGGCGGGCATCAGTTGCCCGGTCTTCTCGGCGAGGTAGATGAGGATCGCGCCCGACTCGAAGACGGCGAAGTCGTCGTTGTCGCGGTCGACGATGGCCGGGATGCGGCCGTTGGGATTGATCCTGAGGAATTCCGGAGCCTTCTGCTCCTTCTTGTCGAACGACAGCGCGTGCACCCTGTAGGGCAGGCCCATTTCCTCGAGGGCGATGGAAACCTTGTGGCCGTTCGGCGTGGCGGCGGTGTAGAGATCGATCATGCGGTGACTCTCCGTAACGATCCGTCCAGCCTTACGGCTGGACCCGGAATAGTCAAGGAAACAACGGCAAGCCGGTGTTTCAGCGCGCGAAGAAGGCCGCGAAGACCCTGGCCACCGCCTGCGCCCCGGCCTCATCGTCCAGATGCAGGTGATGCCCGCCCGGCAGGTGGTGCCGCTCGAACGGCAGGGTCTCCAGCAGCGCCCGCATGCGCGGCTCCACCGCCAGCATGCCCTGTTCGGCCAGTACCAGGCTGACCGGGCATTCCACGCTGCGCACGAAGTTCAGCGCGTGGGCCTGGGTCAGGCGCAGCGGCGACGGTAGGGTCAGGCGCGCGTCGGTGCGCCAGGTATAGCCGCCGGGCACCGGTTCCAGGCCGCGCTGGGCGAGCAGTTCGGCGGCCTCCCGGGAGATCTCGCCTACCCCGCGCATCCGCGCTTCCACGGCTTTTTCCAGCTCGGCATAGACCGGCTTGCGCTTGTGGCGTAGCGCCAGTTGCGCCTTCAGCGCTTCGCCGAGCTTCTGCGGCGCCTTGTCGGCTTCGCCAGTGTAGGGAATCAGGCCATCGATCAACGCCAGCCGCTCGATGCGCTCGGGCAAGGCCCCGGCGAGCAGCACCGAGACGATGGCGCCCATCGAGTGCCCCAACAGGGAAAACCGCTCCCAGCCCAGTTGCTCGGCCACCAGCAGCACGTCCAGCGCGTAGTCCCAGAGCAGGTAGCTGGCACCCTCGGCACGATGCGCGGAATGCCCGTGGCCGGCGAAGTCGAGGGCGACGATACGCAGCCCGGCGAGCTTCGGCGCCAGGCGCGAGAAGCTCATGGCGTTGTCCAGCCAGCCATGCAGGGCGATCACCGGCTTGCCGTCCGGCGGACCGAACAGATGCGCGGCCAGTTCGATGTGCGGCAGGCTGATGCGTACTTCCTCGACCTGCAGGCTCATGCCGAACGCTCCTCGGTCGCCCGCGACCAGCGATCGAACACGCCTTTCAGCAGTTCGGCGGTTTCCCGCGGGCGCTCCAGCGGGAACATGTGGCCGCCGGGCAGCGACATGAACTCGCCGCGCGGCATCGCCCGGATCAGCCGGGTGTGGTGCGGCAACACCACCTTGCTGTGCCGCCCGCGCACCATCGCCAGCGGCACCTGCAACTGCCGCGCACGCCCCGGACTGCTGTGCGGCACGCTGCGGTAGATGCTGATCTCGGTGGCCGGATCGAAGCGCAGGCGCAGGCCGGAACCGCCGCCGCTGTCGGCCAGCCCGTGGCGTACGTAGGCCTCCAGGCAGTCGGGGTCGAAACGGCGGAACAGCGCCTTGCCGGAGAAGTAGGCCCGCGCCTCCTCCAGGTCGGGAAACGCCTCGCGACGCCCCAGGGTGCGCCCGGCCGGAGTGATCCGGTCGATGAAGCCGAAGCGCTTGGCGGCACGGATCACCAGGCGGTCGGCGAGGGTCAGCACCGGCGAATCGAGCATCACCACGCCGCGGTAGAGTTCCGGCCGGCGCAGCGCCGCGTGGTAGTGCAGCACGCCGCCGAGGGAATGGCCGACGCCCCAGACCGGCTGTTCCAGGCTGGCGAGATGGTGCAGCAGTTCGTCCACCAGGTTGTCCCAGTTGTCGTTCACCGGGAAACGCGGGTCGTGCCCGTGCATTTCCAGGTGATCCACCCGGTACTCCGGCGCCAACGCCTCGAACAGCTTGGCGTAGGTAGCCGACGGGAAGCCGTTGGCGTGGGCGAAGAAAACCGATTGCGACATGCGCGACGTCTCGACAGGGCTGATGCCAGGGATTCTCCGGCAGCCTCGCCGAGGCGGCAATGGCTTTGCCGGCTGCCTTGCACGGCGAAGCGGCCAAAACCTCAGGCAGAGCGGACGAGATGCTCGAGGATCGCCGCCGCCACCAGCAGGAACACCACCCCGCAGGCCGCGTCCAGCCAGGGCACCGCGCGCAACAGGCGGGCCTGCAGGGCCGGGCGGGTAAGGGTCAGGCTGAGCAGGCCGAACCAGCAGGCGCCCATGCCGAACAGCAGCGCCGCCACCGCCAGCTTGCCGCCGAGCGACATCTGCGCAGGAATCAGGCTGCCGAGCAAGGCGATGAAGAACACCAGCGCCTTGGGATTGAACAGATTGGTCGCCACCCCGCGCAGCCAGGGCCCCAGGGGCGACGGCGGCAGCGCCCCGTCGAGCCGGCCCGGCTGGCCGTCGCCGCGCCGCAGCCAGGCGCGCAGCGCGCCGACGCCGAGCCAGGCCAGGTACAGCGCGCCGAGCGCCTGCAGAATGGCGAACAGCACAGGCGTACGGCTGAGCAGCAGCGACACGCCGGTCAGCACCAGGGTGGTATGCAGGAGAATCCCGCAGGCCAGCCCCAGCGCGCTGGCCAGGCCGGCCCGCCGCCCCTGGTGCAGGGACGTGCGCACCACCAGGGCGACATCGGGACCGGGGCTGACCAGGGCGACGGCGAACACCGCCGCCAGGGTCAGCAAGACAGACAATTCCTGCATGGCTACTCCACGAAAAAGGGATCGGAAAGGAAAACGCGATTCAGCGCTGGCGCAGGCGCGCCGGCGGTAACCCGTAGGTGCGACGGAACAGACGGCTGAAGTGCGCCTGGTCGTAGAAACCGAACTGCTGGGCCACCTGGCTCAACGGCTGCTCGCCGCGCAGTACCAGCGGCAAGGCGCGCTCCAGGCGCAGTTGGGTCAGCCACTGGTGGGGCGGCAGGCCACAGTGACGGCGGAAGCGCCGCAGCGCCTGCCAGGGGCTCAGGCCGCAGAAGGCGGCCAGTTCCTCCAGGCTCGGCGGGTATTCCAGGCGCGACTCCAGCCAGTCGCGCAGCCGCGTCCAGTCGCGCTGGCCGAAGCCTTCCCGGTCGCCCTCCTCCAGGCGCAGGCTGCTGCCCAGGCTGAGCAGGCAGGCCAGCGCCTGCCAGAGGTGCTCTTCCAGGGCCAGACGGTTCTCCAGCGCCGCCGCTCCGCCGAGCATGCCCAGGTGCAACTGACGCAGGCGCTGCTGCAGACGCTCGTCGCGGACCAGGCTGCTGGTCAGGCGCGGCGCCCCCCGGCGGCCGTCGCTGAAGTCGCGGCTGGCGCGCTCCAGCCAGTCGGCATCGAGCGCCAGGACGCGGATACGGTAGCCCTCCTCGCCGGCGCTGCTGCCGTCGTGGATGCTTTCCGGCGCCATCAGCAACGCGTCGCCGGCCCCGGCCAGGCGCCGTTCGCCGCCGGCGGCATAGCGATGCCGGCCCTGCAGCAGCAAGCCGATGTGGTACTCCAGGTGGAAGTGCCGGGGAAAGGAAAAGCGGTTGTGCTCGGCGTCGATCAGGCGTACGCCGGGAATCCCGCTGCTGAGATGGGTGATCTGCTCCATCCCGCTACTCTACCGCCAGCGGGACGGAACGATCTTGGACAAAATTGCGGACCGCGCTCAGCCCGCCCTGCCCGCCAGCGGCACCACCGCCATGGTCAGGCGGGCGATGCAGCTCGGCTTGCCGTCGTCGCCACTGAGGCGGATGTCCCAGACATGGGTGGTACGCCCCAGGTGGATCGCCCTGGCCACCGCAGTGACCCGGCCGCTGCGCAGGCCGCGCAGGTGGTTGGCGTTCACTTCCAGGCCGACGCAGTAGTACTGACTGGTGTCGACGCACAGGTAGCTGGCCATCGAGCCCAGGCTTTCCGCGAGGACCACCGAGGCGCCGCCATGCAGCAGGCCGAACGGCTGGTGGGTACGCGAGTCGACCGGCATGCTGGCGGTCAGCGACTCGTCGTCGAAGGCTTCGAAGCGGATGCCAAGCAGGTCGCCGATGCTGTTCTTCTGCGAGGCGTTCAGTTGCTCCAGGTCGGGCGTTTGTCGCCAGAGGCTCATGGGAATTCCTTGCGCAAGGGGGAAGCCCGGAAGGGCTTCCCGTCGGTGGGAGTCATTCGTGCCAGAGCACGGCCTCGCGGCGTTCCACCCATTCGTGGAAGCGCGAGCCATAGGCACCTTCCACCATATTGCGCTTGATCTTCAAGGTCGGCGTGAGGAAACCGTTGTCCACCGCCCAGGTTTCCTGCACCAGGACCAGGCCGACCAGGCGCTCGTGCTTGTCGAGCGCACCGTTGACCTGTTCCAGGTGCGCCCGCAGGCTGCTTTCCAGCGCCCCGCGGGTACCATTGAGGGCCTCCCGGCGACCGACCTCGGAGAGCACGCAGAGCCCCAGCGGCGCGCTGAGGCCCTCGCCGACCACGCAGACCTGCTCGATACGATCGTGCACCGCCAGGCGGTTCTCGATCGGCGCCGGCGCCACGTACTTGCCCTTGCTGGTCTTGAAGATTTCCTTCATCCGCCCGGTCAGGCGCAGGTTGCCGTCGGCGTCCTGCTCGCCCTTGTCGCCGGTGCGCAGGAAACCGTCGGCGGTGAGCACCTCGGCGGTCTTCTCCGGCTCCTTGTAGTAGCCGACCATGGTCGCGCCGCTACGCACCTGCACCTCGCCCTCGTCGCTGATGCGTACCTCGACGCCGGGGCTGTTCTGGCCGATCCAGCCGGTCTTCTGCCGGCCGGGCCGGCAGACGTGGGAGTAGCCGCTGTTCTCGGTCATCCCGTAGACCTCGAGCACGTCCAGGCCCAGGCGGCGATACCAGAGCAGCAGCGCCTCGGGTACCGGCGCCGCGCCGCAGAGCGCGTAGCGCACCGCGTCCAGGCCTAGCCCGGCGAGCACCTTGCGACCGACGATGCGGCCGAGGATCGGCAGCTTCAGCAGGCGGTCGAGCTTCTGCGCCGGCATCTTCGAATACACCCCCATCTGGAACTTGGTCCAGATGCGCGGCACGCCGAACAGCAGGGTCGGCCGCGCACGCTTCATGTCCTCGACGAAGGTGTCCAGGCTTTCGGCGAAGAACACCGTGGTTCCCCCGTAGAGCGACCCCATCTCGACGAACATCCGCTCCGCCACATGGCACAGCGGCAGGTAGGAGAGCATCCGGTCGTCTTCGCGAGTGCCGAACAGTTCCACGCCGCGGCTGGCGGCGAAGGCGAAACTGCTGAAGTTGTGCATCACCCCCTTGGGCACGCCGGTGGTTCCAGAGGTGTAGATCAGGGTGGCGAGTTGCTCGGCGGCGGTCGGCGTGTCGCCTTCGAGCGGCGCGCAGGCCTGCAGGTCGCTCCACTGGCGGTCGAAACGCCCTTCCGGGTGCAACGGCATGGCCACGGTCGGTATGCCCTCGGGGACTCCGGGCGCCATCGCCGGCCAATCGTCGAGCTTGCCGACGAAGACCACCGCCGACTCGGAATGCTCCAGCACCTGGCGCGCCGACTCGGCGGTGAGATTGGGATAGAGGGGGACGGAAACGTGCCCGGCCATCCAGATCGCCAGGTCAGTGACGATCCAGTGCGCACAGTTCTTCGAGATGATCGCGATACGGCTGCCGGCGGGGAGATCCAGGCTGCGCAACCAGGCGGCTGCACGCCGCGCCTGGTCGCCCACCTCGCCCCAGCTCAGCTCCTCGACCCGGCCGCCACCGATGGGCTGCACCAGGTAACGCCGTTGCGGATGACGCTTTTCGCGCTCGAAGAAGACTTCGAGCGGCAGACGATTTGCAGTGACCACGTACCGCCTCCGTTGTTGTTGTTCTGGGAGATCGACCAAGCACTTGCTTGGTCGAATATTCCATCACAGCCAACCGCAGGCAAGCCGGGAAATGTTTCGGTTTGTAGTCGTTGCGCCAGGCACTTCCTAGCCGTGCCGCGGGTGATGCAGCGAGACCAGGGTCATCAGCCCGGCGGCGGCGAAGTCGCCTTCCAGCTCGGCCAGCGAGGCAGTGCTCATCGGCAACGGATCACGCCGGTTGCCATGCACCAGCAGACCGCCCAGCGCTCCGACCAGGGGCTGGTGGCTGACCAGCAGGAGATTGCGCTCGCTGCGCTCGTCGAGGAAACCGAGCACCTCGCGCGGATCGTCGTCGGGGGTCAACCAGGGGGCGGTGCCGACCGGCTCGACCAGGCCCAGTGCCTCGCGCACCAGCTCGGCGGTCTGCTGGGCGCGCACGTAGGGGCTGGCGAGAATCCCGTCCAGCGGCAACCCGGCCAGCCGCGCGGCGCTCTGCAGCACTTCCTTGCGTCCATGGGCGGTCAGGCGCCGCTCGGAGTCCCGGCTGGCGTGCGATTCGGCCTCGCCGTGGCGCAACAGCCAGAGCTTCACAACTTCGGCTCTTCGTCGCGCGCCGGGTGCGCGGCGGGCGGCACGCTGTGGGCGGCCTCGCCCTCGGCGGCGCGGGCGCTCGGCCAGTCGGCGAACGGCCAGGGTTTCTCGTCGCTGTGGAAGGTACCGAAACGGCCGATCTGCGCCAGGTACTGGCTGAGGCTATCGCCGAAAGCCATCAGGCTGCCGTTCGGCGCACCGTAGATCAGTCGGTAGACCAGCTGGATCACCACCACCGCCCCGAGGAGCAGTTCGGCGACCTGCCAGACCAGGACGAACAGCAGCATCCAGAGGATGCGGATGGCGATCGATTCGCGTGCTTGCGGGTCTGCGGACATGGCGGTCTCCTCGTCAGAAGCCGGTGGTGGGAATGAAATCGACGTCGGTCTTCGGCTCGCCGCGCATCAGCAGCTGGATGACCTGCGCCAGGGTGCGGCCTTCGAAGAGGATCGCATGGAGACCGGCGACCAGCGGCATGTACACCTGCATCTCGTCGGACTTTTCCTTGAGTACCTTGAGAGTGTTCACACCCTCCGCGGTCTCGCCCATGCGCGATACCGCCTCCTCCAGGCTGAGCCCCTCGCCGAGGGCGTGGCCGACCTGGTAGTTGCGGCTCTTCGGCGAGGAACAGGTGACGATCAGGTCGCCGACGCCGGCGAGGCCGAGAAAGGTCATCGGGTTGGCACCGAGCTTGACGGCGAACCGGGTCATTTCCGCCAGCGCCCGGGTAATCAGCATGCTGCGGGTGTTCTCGCCCATGTCCATCGCCGCGGCCAGGCCGGCCATGATCGCGTAGACGTTCTTCAGCGCACCGCCGAGTTCCACGCCGAAGCGGTCGCGGCTGGCGTAGACGCGGAAGGTGCGGCCGTGCAGGGCCGCCTGGACGCGGGCGCACAGCTCGTCGTCCTCGCTGGCGACCACCGTGGCGGTCAGCTCGTGCTCTGCGATCTCGCGCGCCAGGTTCGGGCCGGAAATCACCCCGATACGGGCTTGCGGGGCGATTTCCTCGAGAATCTCACTCATCAGTTTGAAGGTGTGCGCCTCGATGCCCTTGGTCAGGCTCACCAGCAGCTTGTCCGTCAATGCCGCCTGGTGTGGTTGCAGAACCTTGCGCAGGGCGCTGGAGGGCAAGGCGACGAAGATCAGTTGGCAATCGGCCAGGGTGCGCTCCAGGTCGGTGACCGGGTCGACCCCGGGATGCACCTTGACCCCTTTCAGGTAGCGCGGGTTCTCGCGTCGTGTGCGGATCGCCTCGGCCTGTTCCGGGTCGCGCATCCACTGGCGGACCGCCTGGCCGTTCTCGGCCAGCAGGTTGGCGATGGCGGTGCCGAAACTGCCGCCGCCGAGCACGGCAATCGGTTGCTGCTCTGTCATGATTCATCCATTTCTGGCCGCCACGCGGCAATCACGCCATTATACGGTCGGCCAGCCGGCCGACCAGTCTTGACGCCGGCGCTGGCAAAAGCCCGCGCCTCGTTTACCATGCCCGGGCCAGACAATACCTATCGAGAACAAGGTCGTTCCGTGCCCATCGCTTCGCGTGCTCCCGTCTCCCTGACCCTGCTGGCCCTGCTGTTCGGCAGCAAGCTCGCGGCCGCCGACCTGTTCAACGATCCCAGCGGCGTTCCCGAAGTATTGACCGCGACACGCCTGAAACAATCCCCGGCGGAAGTTCCCGGCAGCATCAGCGTGCTCGACCGCGAGCTGATCGTCGCCAGCGGCGCCCGCGACATTCCCGAACTGATGCGCCTGGTCCCGGGCATGATGGTCGGCTACCTGTCCGGCAACCAGCCCACGGTCAACTACCACGGCACCAGCATGTCGGGGGCGCGGCGCCTGCAAGTACTGATCGACGGTCGCTCGGTGTACCGCCCGGGCCTCGCCAGCGTCGACTGGAGCGACCTGCCGCTGGCCCTCGAGGATGTCGAGCGGATCGAAGTGTTCCGCGGTCCGAATACCGTCAGCTACGGCGCCAACGCATTGATGGGGGTGATCAACATCATCACCCGGGCCCCCGGCGAGTCGCCCGGCACGCGCCTGAAATACACCGCAGGCCAGCGCGGCATCCGCGACTGGTACGCCAGCCAGAGCATCGCCCTGGAAGACAGCGACTTCCGCCTGTCGCTGTCCGGCCAGGAAGACGACGGCTTCGACCACGACCACGACGGTCACGCCCTGCGCGACGGCCGCCGGCTCAGCCGCTTCAACCTCAACGCCAGCCACAGCCTGGCGCCGAACCAGAGCCTGGAGTGGCAACTGGCGGCCAAGGAAGGCTCGAACCAGCACCCCTACGCCTACCGCTCGCCGTTTCCCCAGGTTCCCGACGACGTCGACAACTCCGATACGCTCGCCCACGACTATGCCGGTTCGCTGCGCTGGAACGTCGACCTCGACCCACGCCACAGCTTCTATATACAAGGCTACGCGCAGCACTGGGAGCGCCGGCAGGAGTGGAACGCCTGCGAGGCGGGCATCGCCTTCAGCCCGCAACTGGCGCAACTCTGGGAACTGAACCCGGACTACCTGCGCAGGTTCGCCGACGATCCGACCCGGCTGCCGCCCGGCAGCGCCCAGGAGTTGCAACTGGCGACCCAGGTCCTCGACCAGCTACGCAACGGCGGACTGCGTCCGGTCTGCGGCCGGGTCGACCGCAACATCCGGGAAAGCCGCTACGACCTGGAGATGCAGGACACCCTCAGCCTGGGCGACAACCTGCGCCTGCTGAACGGCCTGAGCTACCGCTACGACCAGGCAAACTCCGAGACCTTCTACGGCGGCAGGGTCAGCAGCCAGATCTGGCGGCTGTTCAGCCAGTTGGAGTGGCATGCCGGCGAACACTGGCTGCTGCAGGGCGGCGGGATGCTCGAAGACGTCGAGGGCTCCGGCAGCTCGTTCAGCCCGCGGCTGGCGGTGAACTACCTGTTCAACCCCCAGCACAGCCTGCGCGCGGTCTATTCGGAGGCGGTGCGGTCGCCGGGCATGTACGAAAACGACGTCGACTGGCGCTACCGGGTCCGCCACCTGACACCGGCGCCCTACGGGCAGAGCGAAGCCTACTACTTCGCCAGCGCCCACGGCCCCGGCGACCTGGGCAAGGAACACACCCGTTCGCGCGAGATCGGCTACAACGGTTTTTTCCGCGAGACCGGGCTGGCCATGGATGTGCGCCTGTTCCACGAGGAAATCACCGGACTGATCAGCGATCCGCTCAGCGTCGTCGACTTCAGCCCGGACAACGGCGATCGCATCCGCTTCTCCGGCGCGGAAGGCCAGCTCGACTGGCGCCTGGGCCTGCGCGACCGCCTGCGCGCCACCTACGCCTATCTCGACTACGACGCCACCAGTCGCTACGACCGGCGCCTGACCGCCCGCCACGGCGGCTCGGCCGGCTGGATGCACGACTGGGGCCAAGGCTGGTCCAGCGCCCTCTTCTATTACGGCGACGATTCGCTCAATGGACATCGTTTCGAACGCGTCGACCTGCGCCTGGCCAAGCGCATTCCCCTGGGCAAGGCCGCCCTGGAATTGGCCGGCGTGCTCCAACAGCGTCTCGACGACCAACCGCTGACTTTTCCCGACAACCGCTACGACAGCCGCCACCTGCTCTACTTCAGCGCCGAGGTGACGTTCTAGATGCGTCGCTTGCGCCCCGCCCGTCGGGCTTTCCAGGCGCTGCTCGCGCTCGTCGTCTGCTGTCTCGCGCATGTCGGCGAGGCCGCGCAACTGGTCCTGGTCAGCGCCAACCAGGGGGCCGCGGTGAACGCCTTTCGCGACGCCCTGTCGCAGCGACGGCCGCAGGACCAGGTGGAACTGCGCACGCCCGCGGCCCTGGCGGAGGGGATGGTCTTCACCGACGACACCCGCCTGCTCCTGCTCGGCCCCGAGGCCCTGGCCTGGCGCCTGCGCCAGCACCGGGCGCCACCGACCCTGGCGCTGCTGCTCAACCGGGTCGATGGCCAGCGCCTGCTGCCAGGCGCCAACGGGCATGGCGGACACGGCGTCGGAGGGCTCTGCGTACTCTGGAGCGACCCGCCGGCGGCCCGCCAGCTCCGCCTGGCGCGCCTGATCCTGCCGGGCATCCAGCGCATCGGCGTGCTCTACGGCAAGGACAGCGAATTCCTCCTCGACGAGCTTCGTCGCGAGGCCCGCAGCCAGGGGCTCGAGCTGTTCGTCGCCAGCAGCAGCGGCAACGACGACCCGCGCCCGCTGCAGTTCCTGCTCGGCAATAGTGACCTGCTGCTCGGCATCGACGACAAACAGCTGTACAACTCGCAGAGCATCAAGAGCCTGCTGCTCGGCAGCTACGCCAAGAACCGCGCGCTGCTCGGACCCACCGCAGCCTTCGTCAAGGCCGGCAGCCTGGCGAGCAGCTACAGCGACCAGGAGGACTGGCTGGACACCCTCGACGAACTGCTCGGCCAGGCGCCCAGGCACTGGCCCCTCAGCCTCTATCCAGGGCATTTCAAGGTGCTCGGCAATCGGCAGGTAGCCCGCTCCCTGGGTATCGACCTGGCCAGCGACGCCGACCTCGGCCGGCGCCTCGCCGAAGGAGAAGAACCATGAGCCAGCGCCACGGCTGGGACATCCGTACCCGCATGCTGGCGATCAGCCTGGGCCCGGCGCTGTTGCTGACCCTGCTGCTCACCGCCTACTTCACCTACTCGCGCCTGCAGGACCTGCGCCAGGAACTGACCCATACCGGCCAGTTGATCGCCGACCAGTTGGCGCCGGCCGCCGAATACGGCGTGATCGCCGGCAACACGCCCGTGCTGCAGAAGCTGCTGCAGGCCACCCTCGACACCCCGCATGTGCGCTTCATCGAGGTACGCGACCGCAACGACAATATCCTGGTGTACGTCGAACAGTTGTCCGGCGCGTTGCAGAACGCCGCGCCGATCGACATCTTCCACTCCACCATCCAGCGCCAGCGCATCGCCCTGGCCAGCGACCCGCTGCTGGACGGCGCCAGCGAAGGCGACGGCCAGTCCGGCGAGGACTACCTCGGTCGGGTGGTGGTCGGCATGTCCAACGACGCCTTCAGCCAGCGGCAACAGGAAATCCTCCTGAAGGCCGCCCTGCTGGCCGCCTTCGCCCTGATCCTCACCTTCCTCGTCGCGCGCCGCCTGGCGCAGCGCCTGTCGGCGCCGATCAGTACCATGGGCCAGGCGGTCGAGGCGATCCAGAGCGGCGACTACAAGACCAGCCTGCCGATCCTCGACGACGGCGAGATCGGCGACCTGGCCCGTCACATCAACAATCTCGCCAGCGGGCTGGACCGCGCGAGCCGGGAACAGGAACAGGCGATCGGCCAATTGATCAGCGCCCGCGAGGAAGCGGAGCAGGCGAACCGGGCGAAGTCCGACTTCCTGGCGATGATGAGCCACGAGCTTCGCACCCCGATGAACGGCGTGCTGGGCATGCTGCAACTGCTGGAAACCACCGAGCAGACCCGCGAACAGGCCGAGTACACGGCGCTGGCCACCGAGTCCACCGAACACCTGCTGAAGGTCATCAACGACATTCTCGATTTCTCAAGGATCGAACGCGGCGCGCTGGAACTGGAGTGCATTCCCTTCAACCTGCTGGAACTGGTGCAAGGCTCCGCCCTGGTGTTCCAGCACAGCGCCCAGCAACGCGGACTGGCGCTGGAATTGCAGATCCAGGCCGGCCTGGAGAATATCGAGGTCTGCGGCGATCCGACGCGTATCCGACAGATCCTGGTGAATCTGCTGGGTAATGCGCTGAAATTCACCGAGGAAGGCGCCATCCATCTCAGCCTGGAGTGGCAGGCGCTCGATCACGACGTACTGTGGCTGACCTGCGCGGTGCACGACAGCGGCATCGGCATCTCGCCGGAACGCCTGGAACATATGTTCGACGCCTTCCAGCAGGCGGATTCGTCGATTTCCCGGCGCTACGGCGGCACCGGGCTCGGCCTGGCGATCGCCAGGACCCTGGCGGAACGGATGGGCGGCACCCTGCAGGCAGAGAGCAAGGAAGGCTCGGGATCGACCTTCACCCTGGAGATTCCGCTGCCCTTCCAGCAGTCGCCGGCGCACCGGCAGCAGGCCGCCGGCGACGCTGCCCCGATTGCCGCCGGTCAGGAAATCCTCCTGGTCGAGGACAATCCGGTGAACCAGACAGTCATAGAAGCCATGTTGCGCAGCCTCGGCTATCGCGTCACCCTGGTCGCCGACGGTATCCAGGCGGTGCGCAGCGCCGAGCGCCAGCGCTACGACGCGATCCTGATGGACTGCCGCCTGCCGGTGCTCGACGGCTACTCGGCGACACGGGAAATCAGGGCCCAGGAGAACGGCCGGCGGGTACCGATCATCGCCCTGACCGCCAACGCCCTGCAGGGCGATCGGGAGAACTGCCTGCAGGCGGGAATGAACGATTACCTGGCCAAGCCATTCAAACGGGCGGAATTGCAACGCATACTGCAACGCTGGATCGGCTCGCAGCCGGAACTCCCCGTGACGTCGAACGAAACCGGACGAGGGGAGCCGGAATGATCTACGACAAGGGCGGCAAGCGGACGCGGGAATAAAGTGAACATCTGTTCGCCGGACACTGTGACTTTCACCGCAACGCAACAGTCTATGACTAGGCTGCCGCTGCGACGCCGATACAATAACCCGGCGCGACGGCCGCTGGACGAACCGCCACAACCCTGCAGTTCAGGGATTTTTGAGGAGCTCGCATGACCAAACAACACGCCTTCACCCGAGAAGACCTGCTGCGCTGCAGTCGCGGCGAGCTGTTCGGCCCGGGTAACGCGCAACTTCCCGCCCCCAACATGCTGATGATCGATCGCATCGTTCACATCAGCGATGTCGGCGGCAAGTATGGCAAGGGCGAGCTGGTCGCCGAGCTGGATATCAACCCGGACCTGTGGTTCTTCGCCTGTCACTTCGAAGGCGATCCGGTCATGCCCGGTTGCCTGGGCCTGGATGCCATGTGGCAGTTGGTCGGTTTCTACCTCGGCTGGCAGGGCAACCCCGGCCGCGGCCGCGCCCTGGGTTCGGGCGAAGTGAAGTTCTTCGGTCAGGTTCTGCCGACAGCGAAGAAGGTCACGTATAACATTCATATCAAGCGCACGATCAATCGTTCGCTGGTCCTGGCCATCGCCGACGGCACCGTCAGCGTCGATGGCCGCGAAATCTACAGTGCCGAAGGCCTCCGCGTCGGCCTGTTCACCTCCACTGACAGCTTCTAAGGGTTATCCGCATGCGTCGCGTCGTTATCACCGGTCTGGGCATCGTTTCCTGCCTCGGCAATGACAAAGACACCGTTTCCGCCAACCTCCGTGCGGGTCGGCCCGGCATTCGCTTCAATCCGTCCTACGCCGAGATGGGCCTGCGCAGCCACGTTTCCGGTTCGGTCGACCTGAACCTCGAAGAGCTGATCGATCGCAAGGTCTTCCGCTTCATGGGCGATGCCGCCGCCTACGCCTACCTGGCGATGGAGCAGGCGATCAAGGACTCCGGCCTGACTCCGGAACAGATTTCCAACCCCCGCACCGGCCTGATCGCCGGCTCCGGCGGCGCTTCCACCCTGAACCAGATGGAAGCCATCGATACCCTGCGCGAGAAAGGCGTCAAGCGCATCGGCCCATACCGCGTGACCCGCACCATGGGCAGCACCGTATCGGCCTGCCTGGCCACGCCGTTCCAGATCAAGGGCGTCAACTACTCGATCTCCTCCGCCTGCGCCACCAGCGCGCATTGCATCGGCCAGGCCATGGAACAAATCCAGCTGGGCAAGCAGGACGTGGTCTTCGCCGGCGGCGGCGAAGAGGAACACTGGAGCCAGAGCTGCCTGTTCGACGCCATGGGCGCCCTCTCCACCCAGTACAACGAGACGCCGGAAAAGGCCTCCCGCGCCTACGACGCCAAGCGTGACGGCTTCGTCATCGCCGGCGGCGGCGGCATGGTGGTGGTCGAGGAGCTGGAGCATGCGCTCAAGCGCGGCGCCAAGATCTACGCCGAGATCGTCGGCTACGGCGCCACCTCCGACGGCTACGACATGGTCGCCCCGAGCGGCGAAGGCGCGATCCGCTGCATGCAGCAGGCGCTGGCCACCGTCGACGCGCCGATCGACTACCTGAACACCCACGGCACCTCCACCCCGGTCGGCGACGTCGCCGAGATCCGAGGCGTGCGCGAAGTGTTCGGCGACAAGGCGCCGGCCATCAGCTCGACGAAGAGCCTGTCCGGCCACTCGCTGGGCGCCGCCGGCGTACACGAGGCGATCTATTGCCTGCTGATGATGGAAGGCGGCTTCATCGCCGGCTCCGCCAACATCGACGAACTCGACCCGGAAGTGGCCGACCTGCCGATTCTCCGCGAGACCCGCGAGAACGCCAAGCTCGATACCGTCATGAGCAACAGCTTCGGCTTCGGCGGCACCAACGCCACCCTGGTCCTCAAGCGCTGGCAGGGTTGATTCCCTCCATCGCCGCATGAAGCGCCCTTCGGGGCGCTTTTTTGTACCCAGCGTTTCTTTACCCGAACTGCATGAACGGGCTAAACCTGGCGCCCCGCCTGCCGATAGAACTGATCAGCCCCGTCTCTCTCCTGCCCCCTGGAATCCGCCATCATGTCTTTGCGCAGTATGCCCATCGCGACCCGTGCCGCCCTGAGTTTCGCCCTGATCACCGCTCTGCTGGTCATCACCGGCATCTTTTCCCTGAACCGAATGGGTTCGCTCAACGAAGCCTCTTCGGACATCAGCGACAACTGGCTGCCTAGCGTCCGCGAAAGCGCCGAGTTGAACGTTCTGCTCGCCGAACTGCGGCAGGTGCAACTGGCCCATGTGCTGGCGGCGGACGACAGCAGCAAACGCTTCCTGGAAAGCCGCATGACGGAAATCGGCAAGGAACTGACCGATCGCGAGGGCGCCTACCAACGGCTGATCAGTGGTGCCGACGAGCGCTCGATCTACGAGCGCTACCTGGCTACCCGGCAGACGCTCCTGCAAAGCCAGCAGACCCTGGTGCAGATGTCGCGCAGCAAGCCGCTGGAAGAGACCCGCCAGTACACCGAAAGCACCTTGCTCGACCAGTACCGCGCCACCCAGCAGCAACTGCAGGCGCTGATCGACTTCAACGTCAAGGGCGCCAGCCAGGCCAGCCACACGGCCGATGAGGTCTATCACAGCGCCTTCGCCGCAGTGATCGGCGTACTGCTGGTCGCCGGCCTCGCTACCGTGGTACTGGCTTGGCTGTTCACCCGCAGCATCACCCAACCGCTCGGCGAGGCGCTGCGAGTGGCCGAGGTGATCGCTTCGGGCGACCTCACCAGCCGCATCGACACCTCTGGCCGCGACGAACCGGCCAAGTTGCTGGTCGCCCTCCAGGGCATGCAGGCACAACTGCGCCAGACCATCCAGCAGATCGGCAGCTCGGCGACCCAACTGGCCTCCGCCGCGGAGGAACTCAGCGCCGTCACCGAGCAGGGCAACCGCTCGCTGACCCAGCAGAACGACGAAATCCAGATGGCCGCCACCGCGGTCAACGAGATGACCGCCGCCGTCGAGGAAGTGGCGCGCAACGCCAGCTCCACCTCGGACGCCTCGTCCGCCTCCGAGCAATCGGCGCAGAACGGACGCCAGCGGGTACTGGAGACGGTCCAGGCGATCCGCCTGATGAGCGAAGAAGTGGACAATACCTCGGCGCTGGTCGGCGGCCTGGCGGAAAAGGCCCAGGACATTTCCAAGGTCCTCGACGTGATCCGCGGTATCGCCGAACAGACCAATCTCCTGGCGCTCAACGCGGCCATCGAGGCGGCTCGCGCCGGCGAGCAGGGCCGCGGTTTCGCCGTGGTCGCCGACGAGGTTCGCGCCCTCGCCCATCGCACCCAGGAATCCACCCGCGAGATCGAGCAGATGATCGCCAACATCCAGGAAGGCACCGGCGCCGCGGTCGGCGCCATGGACAGCAGCAGCGTACGCGCCCGCAACATGCTGGAGATCGCCGAAGCCGCCGGCCTGGCGCTGAACGAGATCGCCGAGCGGGTCGGCCAGATCAACGAGCGTACCCTGGTGATCGCCAGCGCCTCCGAGCAGCAGGCCCAGGTGGCCCGCGAGGTCGACCGCAACCTGGTGAACATCCGCGACATCTCGCTGCAGACGTCCGCCGGCTCCAACCAGACCGCCGCCGCCAGCCAGGAACTGTCGCAACTGGCCATCGACCTGAACAACATGGTCACCCGCTTCGTCGTCTGACCATGCCGTGCGCCGTCTCACGGCGGCGCACTTGCTGCGGTTGCCCAGCGTGGAGCCCGGGTTTTACCATGAAACCCGATCCTCTCCCCCCCGGAGCCGCCCTGATGGTCAAGCGCACCAGCCACAAGCAAGCCAGTTGTCCAGTCGCCCGCCCGCTGGACGTGATCGGCGACGGCTGGTCGATGCTCATCGTGCGCGATGCCTTCGAAGGACTGACGCGCTTCGGCGAATTCCAGAAGAGCCTCGGCCTGGCCAAGAACATCCTGGCGGCGCGCCTGCGCAACCTGGTGGAGCACGGCGTGATGGTGGCGGTCCCGGCCGAAAGCGGCAGTCACCAGGAATACCGCCTGACTGACAAGGGACGCGCGCTCTTCCCCCTGCTGGTGGCGATTCGGCAGTGGGGCGAGGACTATTTCTTCGCCCCGGACGAATCCCATGTCCGCCTGGTCGAGCGCGACAGCGGCCAGCCGGTGCCGCGCCTGCAGGTACGCGCCGGCGACGGCAGTCCGCTCGCCGCGGAAGATACCCGGGTCAGCAGGGACTGATCGAAGGACGAACAGGCTACCATCGGCATCCGCGCGTACGCCGCCAAAACGGCGGATAACCGCGGGCGGCTATTCGCCCTGCCGCACGCAGGCA
Source organism: Pseudomonas sp. HMSC067G02 (assembly GCF_001813485.1). Taxonomy (NCBI): domain Bacteria; kingdom Pseudomonadati; phylum Pseudomonadota; class Gammaproteobacteria; order Pseudomonadales; family Pseudomonadaceae; genus Pseudomonas; species Pseudomonas sp. HMSC067G02. The sequence continues at coordinate 53,873 of NZ_KV812708.1, read as the reverse complement.
ACCCTTGCCCGGTAGAGCGAATGGCGCCCCCGCGTTATCCACGCGACACAAGAAAACCAGCGCTTTGCATGGCTCGCGCTCAGCGCACGTCGAAGGATTTCTCCGCCAGCAGGCGATCGCCCTGGAACACCATCAACCGCCATTCGCCCTTCACCACTTCGTGCGGCTCGGTGAATTCGTAGGCCATGACATCGGTCGGCGCGCCCGGCACCAGCTTCTGCACCACTTCGAACTTGTCATGCCGCTGGCCATCCGGAGTGACCACGCCCGGGGTGAGGTAGAGCAGCGTCAAAGGCGTATCGCCTTCCTGCTTGCCGCTGAGTTGATAACGCATGCCGAACTTGGTGCCGAGCTTGGCCGGGACTTCGGTGGTCTGCTGGATGTTCTGCTCGCTACGGGTCAATACCCGTTCGCCGGGCTGGAAATCCTGGTAGCGGCTTTCGAACACGCCATATTCGATGGGGCCGTCGATACGCACCTCGGCCTGCGCCGCCACGGCGACGCCGGCGCCGAGCAGGAAGACGGAACGACTGATGCAAGAACGGATGAAGGACATGACTCACTCCTGGATGGGACTGGCGCGAGCCTATGACGCCGGCATGACAGACTGATGACGAATCCGGGTTATTCGCCTCGCGGATCGGCGGGCTGGCGCGGCAGCACCGCCAGGAAGTTGTCCCGCGCCACCTGGCGAGCGACCTGCTCGGGCAAGGCGTCGAGGAACGGATCGAAGCTCGCCATCAACTCGGGCAGGCTGTCGAACTGGCCGACCACATCGGAACCGAGCATGAAGCGTTGCGGAAACCGCTCGACCAGTGCCAGCCACTGCGGGTCGGGCTTGCCCTGCTCGTCCAGCAGGTACGGGCGCAACACCGACCAGGACAGGTCGATGTAGAGGTTCGGGTAGCGCTGCAGCAGACGCCCAAGGGTCGGCAGGAGGAAGTCCAGTTTCTTCTGGTGGCGATGGATCTCCATGCTGGTCCCGGCATGGGCCCAGATGAACCGCACATGCGGGTGATTGCGCAGGGGCTCCTCGATTTCCGCCAGGTACAGCGGGTTGCGTTCGCGCTTGGAAGTGACGTTGGCGTGCAGCAACACCGGCAGGTCGAATTCGGCGGCCAGGTGATAGACCCGCGCCAGCGCCTCATTGTTGGCCCTCGGCACGTCGCCGTAGGTCAGCGCGGTGAGGTCGTCGTGCCGGGTAAAGATCTCGCCGATGCCCTGCCAGAGTCCCGGGTCCAGCTCCAGCATGCGACGGATGTGCGCGTCGGCGTTCTTGTCGGTCGGGTTGAAACCGGTCAGGAACGGATGCACGCGCCGCCGCTGCTCGGCTGGCAGGGATTTCACCGCCGCCGCCACGATCACGTCGGTGGCGCTGTACCAATAGGCTCCGGCATCGTCGCCAGCGTAGTAGCGCGGCCGCTTCGGCTCGTCCTCGTGCCATTTCTTGGCGACCGCGACGCCGCTGAGCATCACATGGTCGACCCGGCCTTTGTCCATCGCCTCCAGCAGGCGCGGCATGCCTTCGCTTTCCTGGAAGAAATCCACGTAGTGCACGTGAGCGTCGCTGTAGCGATAATCCCTGGCATGGGTCAAGGATGTCACCAGGGACAGGGCGAACAATGTCGAAAACAGGGCACGCGTACGGGGGCCAGCCATGGCATTCCTCCTGATAGGCCTGAGTGAACATAGACCGCAGCCGCTCGGCCAGGGTTCGCCGCTCCGCTGGCTGGCCCTGCTGTTCGGCCTGCTGGCCTGGCATGCCGGGGCTGGCGAACGGGTGATCTATCCGCGCCATTCCGAAGGGCGCAACCCCGAACCCTACGTCGTCGAGCTGCTGCAACTGGCGCTGGCCAGGAGCGGCGGCGACTACCGCCTGGAGCCCAGCGCGCAGCCCATGCCGCAGTCCCGTGCGCAACTGCGCCTGGAGCAGGACGATCCGGGCCTGCAGGTGATGTGGGCGCAGTCCCGCGACGACCTGGAAGAGACCCTGCTGCCGATCCGCATTCCGATCTATCGCGGCCTGATCGGCTGGCGCATTCCTCTGGTCAGCGCCGCCAACAAGGACCTCCTGGCCTCGGTGCGGACCCTCGACGATCTCCGCCGCCTGCGCTTCGGCCAGCGCCAGGACTGGGCCGACACACCGATCCTGCGCGCCAACGGCCTGGAGGTGAAGACCAGCCAGAGCTACGAGAGCCTGTTCCGCATGCTCGATGCCGGCCGCTTCGAGGTCTTCCCCCGCGAGGTCGTAGTGATCGACGGAGAACTGGAGGACGCCTCCCGCGCCGGGCTGCACCTGGCGATCGACCAGCACCTGGCCCTGCACTACCCCGCGGCCTTCTATTTCTTCGTTTCGCGTCAACGCCCGGAACTGGCCGAGGCCATTCGCCAGGGCCTGGAGAAGGCGATTGCCGACGGTAGCTTCGAACGGCTGTTCGAGCGACATTTCAAGACGCGGCTGGAAAAGCTTGCCCTTCGGCAGCGGAGAATAATCGAGCTGAAAAACCCCTATCTTCCAGGAAAAACTCCTTTTCAGCGCGAGGCACTCTGGTACCGGCCGTGAGCTAGAATGAGGCCTTCACGCCACCACCGATGCCCAGCATGTCCCGTACCACCCCGTACCGCCTCGACGACCAGATCGGCTTCATCCTGCGCCAGGCCAACCAGCGCTATGCAGCGTTGTTCGCCAATGGCATCGGCAACGGCCTGACACCCACCCAGTGGGCCGCCCTGGTCCGCCTCGGCGAGACCGGACCCTGCCCGCAGAACCAGCTCGGCCGGCTCACCGCCATGGACGCCGCGACCATCAAGGGCGTCGTCGAGCGCCTGGACAAACGGGGACTGATCCAGCGCAGCGCCGATCCGGACGACGGCCGGCGCCTGCTGGTCAGCCTCAGTCCTGCCGGACGCGCCGAACTCGAGGCCGGCCTGGCGGCCGCCCGCGAGATCAACCGGCAGGCCTTGGCTCCCCTCTCCCCGCAAGAACAGGAAACCCTGCGCGGGTTGCTCGCTCGCCTGATCTGAGGCCATTGCGGTCTATCTTTTTTTCCGCGTTACGTCGTCCGGAGCTGCGCCTTTCGTCGTAGCGGCCTGCCATTGACAGTTCGCCGCAGGCATCCATAACATGTTTGTATACAAACAAATTCCCGCAGAGCCGCACGCTACCAGGCACGGCCGACGGGACATCCGCCTGATGAACAGCCATGCCCCCGGCATGGGGAGAAACCGCCATGAGCGATGCCCTTGCCCTGACCGTCAACGGTCAGTCCCTGCGCCTCGATGTCGCCCCCGATACCCCCCTGCTCTATGTCCTGCGCAACGACCTGCAACTGAACGGTCCCAAGTTCGGCTGCGGCCTCGGCGAGTGCGGGGCCTGCACCGTGCTGATGGATGGCGTCGCCACCCGCTCCTGCATCACCCCGGTGGAGGCCGCCGTGGGCCGCCAGGTGGTTACCCTCGAAGGACTCGGCGATGCCGCCCATCCGCATCCGCTGCAACAGGCCTTCATCGACGAACAGGCCGCCCAATGCGGCTACTGCATCAACGGCATGGTGATGACCGCCAAGGCGTTGCTGGATCGCAACCCGAACCCCAGCGACGGCGAGATCCGCCAGGAATTGGCCTACAACCTGTGTCGCTGCGGCACCCATGTGGAGATTCTCAAGGCCGTGCGGCGTGCCGCCGAGAGCCTGAAGGAGCGTCAGGAGGAGCACCCGGCATGAGCCTGGCCAATCCCTCGCGACGCGGCTTCCTCAAGGCCGGCGGCCTGCTGCTGGTCACCGTCAACCTGCCCGCCCCGCTACTCGCCCTCGCCGAGCAGGGCGCCACCGACCTGCCGCTGGACCAGGTCGACTCGTTCATCGCCATCGCCGCGGACGGCAAGGTCACCGCCTTCTGCGGCCACGTCGACCTTGGTACCGGCATCCGCACGGCACTGGCGCAGATCGTCGCCGAAGAGTTGGACGTCGCGTTCGAGCAGGTCGAGATGATCCTCGGCGACACCCGTCGCACACCGGACCAGGGGCCGACCATCGCCAGCGCCAGCATCCAGGTCAGCGCCGTGCCGCTGCGCCAGGCCGCCGCCGAAGCCCGGCGCTTCCTCCTGCGCCAGGCCGGAAGCCATTTTCCGGTGCATCCGGACAGCCTGCGCAGCGAAAACGGCCAGGTCTTCGCCGCCGCCAATCCGCAGCGACGGATCGGCTACGGCGAGTTGCTGCGAGGCCAGCGCTTCAACCTGAACATCGACGGCAAGGCGCCGCTCAAGCCGCGCAGCGAGTACCGTCTGGTCGGCAAGCCGGTGCGTCGGGTGGACATCCCGGCGAAGCTGACCGGTCAACTGACCTATGTCCATGACATGCGCCTGCCCGGCATGCTGCATGGGCGAGTGGTACGCCCGCCCTATACCGGCGCGGATGTCAGCGCCCCGCTCGGCAGCGGCCTGCTGGCGGTGGACGAAAGCTCGGTCGCCGGGCTGCCGGGGCTGGTCAAGGTGGTCGTGATCGGCGACTTCGTCGGCGTGGTCTGCGAACGCGAGGAGCAGGCGATCCGCGCCGCGCGCCAGCTCAAGGTGCGCTGGAAGGACTGGCAGGGCCTGCCGCCGCTGGAACCCGACCAGCTCGAGGACACGCTTCGCCGGCATCCGAAGAAGCCACGCACGCTGCACGACTCGCCCGGTCTCGAGCAGCACCTCGCGGGCATCGCCCGGCCGCTGTCGGCCACCTATGTCTGGCCCTACCAGTTGCACGCCTCCATCGGCCCTTCCTGCGCCCTCGCCGAGGTCGATGCGCAGCGCGCTCGCGTCTGGTCCGGCACGCAGAACCCGCACGACCTGCGCAACGACCTGGCCAGGCTGCTGCAGCGCGAGACCGGGGACATCGAGGTGATCCGCATGGAAGCCGCCGGCTGCTACGGACGCAACGGCGCCGACGACGTCAGCGCCGACGCCGTGCTTCTGGCGCAGGCGGTGGGCCGGCCGGTGCGGGTACAACTGATGCGCGAACAGGAACATGGCTGGGAACCGAAAGGCACCGCGCAACTGATCGAGGTCCGCGGCGGTCTCGACGAGCAAGGCCGGGTGGCGGCCTACGACTTCGCCACCTGCTACCCCTCCAACGGTGCGCCGACCCTGGCCCTGCTCCTCACCAGGCGGATCCCGGCCACCCCGCAGGTGGCCGACATGGGCGACCGCACCGCGATCCCGCAATACCGCTACCCGCGGATGCGGGTGGTGGCCAACGACGCCGCCCCCATCGTCCGCGCGTCCTGGATGCGCGGCGTCTCGGCGCTGCCGAACGTGTTCGCCCATGAGTCCTACGCCGACGAACTGGCGCACCTGGCCGGCATCGACCCCATCGCCTTCCGCCGCCGCTACCTGGACGACCAGCGCGCCCTGGCGCTGATCGACGCCCTGGTCGCCCGCGCCGGCTGGCAGCCACGCACCTCCCCCAACCCAGAGGCGCGCCGGGACGGCTTGCTGAAGGGACGCGGCTTCGCCTATGCGCGCTACTTCCACAGCAAGTTTCCCGGTTTCGGCGCCGCCTGGGCCGCCTGGATCGTCGACGTCGAGGTGAACCCGGAGAACGGCGCGGTGCGCGTCGCCAAGGTCTGGGTCGCCCATGACTGCGGGCAGACGGTCAATCCCGATGGGGTCAGGCACCAGGTCCACGGCAACGTCATCCAGTCCACCAGCCGGGTACTCAAGGAGTTCGCCACCTTCGACCGCCGCGGCGTCACCAGCCTGGAATGGGGCGGCTACCCGATCCTCGGCTTCCCCGAACTGCCGGAGATCGACGTGCTGCTGCTCGACCGCCCCGAGCAGCCACCGATGGGCGCTGGCGAGTCAGCCTCGGTGCCCAGCGCCGCGGCCATCGCCAATGCGATCTTCGACGCTACCGGAGCGCGCCTGCGACAGGTGCCGTTCACTCCGGAACGCGTACTCGCGGCGCTGCGCAGCGCGCAGGCCTGATCCTTTTCCCCGGGGCGCCGCGGCGCCCCGCGCAGTGGATGACTGACAGATGAAGAAGGCAACACGCATCGGCCTCTGGGCCTCCGGCAGCCTCGTCGCGCTCGCCGCCATCGCCCTCGGCTACGCCTGGCAACCGGCCATCGCGCCACTGGAAGGCACACCCGGTCCCTTCAGCGCCGAGCAGATCGCCCGCGGCGAACGCCTCGCCGCCCTCGGCGACTGCGCGGTCTGCCACACTCGCGAAGACGGCCCGCGCAACGCCGGCGGACGGGCCTTGCCGACGCCGTTCGGGACGATCTACAGCAGCAACCTCACGCCGGATCGCGCGAGCGGCATCGGTGGCTGGTCCTACCCCGCCTTCGAGCGGGCCATGCGGCATGGCGTGGCCCGCGACGGCAGCTATCTGTATCCGGCGTTCCCTTACACCGCCTTCACCAGGACTCGCGACGAAGACCTGAAGGCCCTGTACGCCTACCTGATGAGCCAGCCGGCGGTGCACAGCGAAACGCCTGCCAACCAGTTGCCGTTCCCCTTCGACCAACGCCAGCTGATGGCCGGCTGGAACCTGCTGTTCCTGGAGCCCGGCGCCTACCGCGACGAGCCGACGCGCAACCAGCAATGGAACCGCGGCGCCTATCTCGCCGAAGGCCTCGGCCATTGCAGCGCCTGCCACTCGCCGCGCAACGCGCTCGGCGCGGAAAAGTCCGGCAGCGCGCACTTCGCCGGCGGCGAGGCGGAGGGCTGGACCGCGCCAGCCTTGAACGCCAGTTCGCCGGCGCCCATCGCCTGGAGCGAGGAGGCCCTCTACGCCTACCTCCGCCATGGCTATTCGGCCTACCACGGGGTCGCCAGCGGGCCGATGGCGCCAGTGGTCGGCGAAGGCCTGGCCAAGCAGTCGGACGAGGACCTGCGGGCCCTGGCCCATTACCTTGCGTCCTACGCCGCTGCCCCGGCCGGGGAAACCGATCAGCAACAGGCGCAACGCCTCGACCGGCAGGGCTACGGCCGCGTGCAACCGCCCAGCGGCAGCGGCGCGCGCCTGTTCGCCGGGGCCTGCCTGGCCTGCCATCATGACGGCGACGGGCCGCGCTTCTTCGGCGTGCGTCCATCCCTGGCGCTGAACAGCAATGTGCATGCGGACAGCCCGGACAACCTGCTGCGGATCATCCTCGACGGCATCCACAGCCCGGCCACCGGCGACCTCGGCTATATGCCCGGCTTCCGCCATAGCCTCGACGACCGGCAAGTCGCCGCCCTGGCCAACTACCTGCGCGAGCGTTTCGCCGGCAAGCCCGCCTGGCCGGACCTCGCGGCCAAGGCGGCAAGCCTGCGCCAACAGGCGGCGCCCTGAAGCATGCGGCTCAGTTGGGCAAGCGCAGGGAGCGGGCGAAGCAACCGGGGGTCTGGCCGAAATGACGCTGGAACAGGCTGATGAACGCCGAGGTGGAGTCGTAGCCAAGGTCGCTGGCCACCCGCGTCACGCTGGCGCCCTCCTCCAGCGCGGCGACCGCGTTGAGCAGACGCAGGCGCTGGCGCCACTCGCGAAACGACAACTGGGTCTGCTCGCGGAACAGCCGCGCCAGGGTCCGTCGGGAAGCCCCCACCAGTCCCGCCCAATCCGAGATGCCGCGCGGATCGGCGGGATCCGCCTGTAGCGCGTCGGTGATCCGGCGCAAGCGCGGGTCGCCAGGCAACGGCAGGTTCAGCGGCGCCTCGCGAAGGCGCCCGACCTCATCGGCGACCACCTGCATGAGACGCTCGGCCTCGCCACCCGGCGGATATTCACGGGGAAATTCCGCCGCCCGCAGTAACAGTTCGCGCAGCAGGCCGGACACCTCCAGTACCCGGCAACCGCCGGGCAGCGAACGATCCAGGTAGAGACTGCGGAACAGCACAGGGTTGCAAGCCTCCGCGGCGTGCCGGACGCCCGGCGGAATCCACAGCGCCCGCTGCGCCGGCACCAGATAGCTGTGCCGCTCGGTGCTGGCGCGCAAGGTGCCGCTGGCGGCGTACATCAGTTGGCCCCAGGGGTGGTCGTGCATCTCCACCCGGTGCCCGGCGGGCATCTCGAAGGCGCGCAGGTACACCGCGCAGGGCAGGCTGCGGAATCGCGGCAGCTCGCGTTCTTGTCCCGTTTGCGGCATCGGTTGTCCCCATCCGTCGAGTGAGCGGTGCGTGGCCGATGGTAGCGTGTGGCTCCCCATAGACAAACCGGAGCCACGCCATGAGCAGTCATCGCCCGCAACATCGCCTGTCCGTTCCCGATATCCAGCGCCGCAAGGGTGCCGGCAGCCTGGTGGCGCTGACCGCCTACAGCACGCCCATGGCCCGCCTCCTCGATCCGCACGCCGACCTGCTGCTGGTCGGCGATTCGCTGGGCATGGTGCTCTATGGCATGCCCAGTACCCTGGGAGTGAGCCTGGAGATGATGGTCGCCCACACCCTGGCGGTGATGCGCGGCAGCCGGCGCGCCTGCGTGGTGGCCGACTTGCCGTTCGCCAGCTACCAGGAATCGCCCCGACAGGCGTTCCGCAACGCCGCACGCCTGCTGGCCGACAGCGGCGCCCAGGCGGTGAAGCTGGAAGGCGGTGAGGAAATGGAAGAAACCGTGGACTTCCTGGTACGCCGTGGCATACCGGTGCTCGCCCATATCGGCCTGATGCCGCAGCAGGTCAACGCCATGGGCGGCTTCAAGGCCCAGGGGCGTGACCCGGAAAGCGCCGAACGGGTACGCCGCGACGGCCTCGCCATGCAGCGCGGCGGCGCCTTCGCGGTGGTCATCGAAGGCGTAGGCGAGCCGCTGGCCCGTCGCCTTAGCGAAGAACTGGCGATCCCCTGCATCGGTATCGGCGCCTCGCCGGCCTGCGACGGCCAGGTACTGGTCAGCGAGGACCTGCTCGGGCTAAGCGGCGAACAGGTACCGCGCTTCGTCGAACGCTACGCGCGCCTCGACCGGGAAATCGACGAGGCGGCCCGGCGCTTCGCCGAGGACGTGCGCGAAAGGCGCTTCCCCGAGGCCAGGCATTGCTTCGCCATGCGCGAGTGAGCCGGCGGTCTCAGGCGAAGACTTCCGCCAGCAGGTCATCCATCGCCTGGAAGGCACGCCGGGAGGTCCTGGCGTCATAGTGCATCTTGCCCGGCACCTTGGCGTTCGGATCGGTGAAGGAATGCACCGCGCCGCCGTAGCTGGTGAGCTGCCAGTCGACGCCGGCATCGGTCATCTCCCTGGCGAAGGCCGGCAACTGCTCGCGCGGCACCAGCGGATCGGAGGCGCCGTCGAGGACCAGTACCGCGCCCTTGATATTCCTGGCATGCGCCGGGTCCGGCGTATCCAGGGTGCCATGGAAGGACACGAAGGCCTTCAGCTCGGCGCCGTCGCGAGCCAGCTCCAGCGCGCAGCAACCGCCGAAGCAGAAACCGAAGGCGGCCTGGCGGGTCGTATCGACAGCCGCGAGCGCCTGTCCGCGCAAGGCCGCCAGCGCTGCCTGCATGCGCTTGCGCAGCAGGGCCCGGTCGTTCTTCAGCGGCATCATCGCCGCGCCCGCCTCGTCGCCGTTCTGCGGACGCACGTCCCTGCCGTAGAGGTCCGCCACCAGCACCACGTGCCCACGGCCGGCGACCTGCCGGGCGATGTCCAGCGCGGCGGCGCTCACGCCCATCCAGTTCGGCGCCATCAGCAGGCCCGGGCGCGGCCCCGCGTGGCTGGCGTCGTACACCAGTTGACCTTCGTACGGCTGCCCATCGATGTCGTAGGCGACCGGCTCTACACGAATCTCACTCATGGGTACTGCTCCTGCGAGAGTTGGAAAAGACAAAGCCCGCCGAAGCGGGCTTTGTCGGGGCTACTGCTTAAGCGGACAGCTCCACCAGCAGCTTGTTCAGTCGGCGTACGTAGGCGCCCGGATCCTTGAGGCTGTCCCCCGCGGCCAGGGCGGCCTGGTCGAAGAGAATATGCGACAGCTCGCCGAAGCGGTCCTCGTCCGGCTCCGCATCCAGCTTCTCGATCAGCGGATGCTGCGGGTTGATCTCGAAGATCGGCTTCGAGTCCGGCACTTTCTGCCCGCTGGCCTCGAGGATCTGGCGCATCTGCAGGCCAAGGTCCTGTTCGCCGATGGCGAGGATCGCCGGCGAGTCGGTCAGGCGGTGGGAGACGCGGACTTCGCTGACCTGCTCGTCGAGCACCTTCTTCAGGCGCTCGATCAGGCCTTCCTTGCTCTTGGCGACTTCTTCCTGGGCCTTCTTGTCCTCTTCCGAGTCCAGGCTGCCCAGGTCCAGGTCGCCGCGGGCGACATCGACGAACTGCTTGCCGTCGAACTCCGGCAGGTAGCTCATCAGCCACTCGTCGATGCGATCGGTGAGCAGCAGCACCTCGATGCCCTTCTTGCGGAAGACTTCCAGGTGCGGGCTGTTCTTCACCTGCGAGTAGCTCTCGCCGGTGAGGTAGTAGATCTTGTCCTGGCCTTCCTTCATCCGACCGATGTAGTCGGCCAGCGCTACGCTCTGCTCGCCCGAATCGTCGCCGGTGGAGGCGAAGCGCAGCAGGCCGGCGATCTTCTCCTTGTTGCCGAAGTCTTCCGCGGGGCCTTCCTTGAGGACCTGGCCGAAGTTCTTCCAGAAGGTCTTGTACTGCTCCGGCTCGTTCTTCGCCAGCTTCTCCAGCATGTCCAGCACGCGCTTGGTCAACGCCGACTTCATCGAGTCGATCACCGGATCCTTCTGCAGGATTTCCCGGGAGACGTTCAGCGACAGGTCGTTGGAGTCGACCACACCCTTGATGAAGCGCAGGTACAGCGGCAGGAACTCGTCGGCCTGGTCCATGATGAACACGCGCTGTACGTACAGCTTCAGGCCTCGCGGCGCCTCGCGATGGTACAGGTCGAACGGCGCGCGGCCCGGCACGTAGAGCAGCGAGGTGTATTCCAGCTTGCCTTCGACCTTGTTGTGGCTCCAGCTCAGCGGGTTCTCGAAGTCATGGGCGACGTGCTTGTAGAACTCCTGGTATTCCTCGTCCTTCACCTCGGCGCGCGGACGGGTCCACAGCGCGCTGGCGCGGTTGACCGTTTCCCATTCCGGCTCGGCCGGCTTGTCGGCCTCTTCGCCGTGGAATTCCTTGGGTAGCTCGATCGGCAAAGCGATGTGATCGGAGTATTTCTTGATCACGTTGCGCAGGCGCCAGCCATCGGCGAACTCCTCCTCGCCCTTTTTCAGGTGGAGGACGATGCGGGTGCCGCGTTCGGGCTTGTCGATGGTGGCGACGTCGAACTCGCCCTCGCCCTTCGACGACCAGTGCACGCCTTCGCTGGCCGGCTGGCCGGCGCGACGGGAGTAGACATCGACCTTGTCGGCGACGATGAAGGCGCTGTAGAAACCGACGCCGAACTGGCCGATCAGGTGCGAATCCTTCTTCTGGTCGCCAGACAAGTTCTTCAGGAAGTCGGCGGTCCCGGACTTGGCGATGGTGCCCAGGTGAGTCACCACATCCTCGCGGCTCATGCCGATGCCGTTGTCTTCCAGGGTGACGGTGTTGGCTTCCTTGTCGAAGCTGACGCGGATCTTCAGCTCGGCGCCGCCCTCGAGCAGCTCGGGATTGGCCAGGGCTTCGAAACGCAGCTTGTCGGCGGCGTCCGAGGCGTTGGAAATCAGTTCGCGGAGGAAGATTTCCTTGTTCGAATAGAGAGAATGAATCATCAGGTGAAGCAGTTGCTTCACTTCAGTCTGAAAGCCCAGTGTCTCTTTTTGGGTTTCCACGCTCATCGCTCCAAGCTCCATCAATGACATAAGCCGCGTACCACGGCGGATGTCCCCTAGGTGGGGCCTTCTTCCGGCTTTTCAAGCGCTTATGCGAAAAAACCGCGCACCGTCGTGCGACGACTAGCGTTCGAGCAGTTCGAGACGGGCGATCTCCGCCGGGCGCAACAGGTAGCTCGCCTCCCCCGCACCGGGCATTTCCCGGCGGATCACCAGGCGCCCCTCGCTGTCGAGGCCGGTGAAACGGCCCTCGGCGATACGCCCGCGTACCGTAGTGGCCTTGACCAGGCGCTGGCTGTAGCGCTGCGGTTCGACCTGGACCAGCTCCAGGTCGAGGGTGGCGTTGCCCGGCGCCGGCAGCGCCTGCGGCTCGGGCGGCGCCGCCGCGGCCACGGTCGCAGGCTCCGCCGGCAAGGCGGGGAACGCGTCGCCGCGCACCGTCCACTCCCGCCGGGCGTTCTTCTCCAGCGTCAGCTCCAGCACCTGAGTCTGGCCGGCCACCAGGGCCTCGATACGCAGCGGCCGCGCATGGCTGGCCGCGCGCCAGGACGGCGCCCGCACGAGGCTGACGTCGCGGCTGGCGAAGCGCCGCTGCAGATAGTCGCGCAAGACCAGGGCCAGGGTATCGTCGGAGTCGTAGCCCAGGTCGACCTTGCCGTGCCGATAGCGCAGCCGGTCGGTATACAGCTCGACGTGGCCGCTGAGGGTGGTCCGGTAGTCGCTCGGCAGGCTCAGGTGGAACTCGCCCTCCAGGCGGTTCGGCGCCTTGGGCCGCAGGTCCAGGTGCAAGGTATAGCCACGCAGGAGACGACGCGCCTCGGGCAGGTCCTGCTCCGGTTGCAGCCAGCTCAGCTCGACTTCTGGCAACGCGCCGCCGTCCTCGGGCAGCACGTCCAGGCGCAGCGCCCCGAGCGGCTGTGCCGGAAGGCGGATCTGCAGCTCGCGCTGGGCGTAGAAATCGTGCCCCTGGCGCAGGCTCAGCACGCCGCCGATCAACTCGCCGCTCTGCGGCGCGAAAGGCTTGCCGTTGAACTCCCCGCTGAGCGCGATGGCCAGTTCCGCCGGCGGCCTGGCCTCCGGCTTCAGCCAGCGCAGGCTGAGGATCGCCTCCAGTCGCGCAGCGTCGTGACTGGCCAGCAGCGCCAGGCCGACCACCAGCGGGATGCTACCCAGCGCGGCCAGCCCGACGCCCTTGCGCGCCGTACGCCAGTGCACGCCGATATAGGCCAGTGCCACCGGCGGGAAAAGGCTGCCGTAACCCCACAGCAGACCGGTACCGAAGGCCAGGACGATGACCCAGATATAGCCGGCGACCATCAGCAGCAGGCCGCCCAGAATCAGCAAGGCATCCATCGCGATATCCTCAGCCCACTTTCCGCAGCGTACGGCTCACGGCTCGTCCACCTTGAAATGCGCCCGCGCGGTGGCGATGGGCTCGCCCTGGGTGGTCTGCCAGGCGTTGATCGCGACGTTCGCCACCCGTCGCCCCTGGCGCCAGACCTGGCATTGCGCGTAGGTATCGCGGAAGTGCCCGGCACGCAGGTAATCGATGGAGAAATCGATGATCTTCGGCAGGTGCGGAATGCTCATGAAGGTCAGCAGGTGCAACATCGCCGCATGCTCCATGAAGCCGGCGATCACGCCGCCATGGATGGCCGGCAGGGTCGGGTTGCCGATGTTGTCCTTGTTCGCCGGCAGGCGGAAGACCATGTCGTCGCCCAGGCGCAGGCATTCGATGCCGAGCAGCTTGGCGTACGGGATCAGCTCCACCAGCGGGCTGTAGTCGTTGTTCCGGCGCGCGTCGCGGACCAGTTGCTCGAGGCTGGTCGGGCTCATGCCGCACCTCCCTGCGCGGCCGGCCTGGCCGCCCCGGAGCGAGCCGAACCGCCCATGCGCATGAAGGCGCCGACGACATGGGCGATGGGCTGGCCCGGATCGTCCTGGTAGGCGAAGCCGCGGGTGAAGATCACGTTCGGCGTGACCCGGTAGCACTCGGCGAAGCCATAGACATCCTTGTGCGGTTCGGCGGGATGCATATAGTCGATGCGCAGGTCGAGCGTCGGGCAGATCTCGAAGTCCGGCAGCACGCAGACCGTGGAAATACCGCAGGTGGTGTCCATCAGGGTGGTGATCGCGCCGCCGTGAACGACCCCGCTTTCCGGGTTGCCGATGATCGCCTGGCTGTAGGGCAGGCGCAGGGTCAGTCCTTTCTCGTCGGCGGCCTCGACCGTCAACCCCAGCACCTGGCAATGACGCAAGGCCGAGAGAAAGCGCCGGGCGCGCTCGAGGAGAGGATTTTCCGACATGACGGCGACCTTGCTGGGAGTTTTCTGGAGGGCGAATCATACCCTGCCGCCAAAGCCCCGGCAGCCGGGGTTTTGGACATAACGATCGAAATAGTCGAAGTGTGTGGAACTTCACGCCAGCGCAAATGTTCAAAGGGCTACAACGAGGAAAGCCGCACATGGAGGCTAAACGATGAAAAAGACCGTAACTCTTGCCCTGCTGCTCGCTGCCAGCCTTGGCCTGGCCGCTTGCGACAAGAAAGAGGAAGACAAGGCAGCGGCCCCGGCAGCTCCGGCTACCGAGACCCAGCCGAGCGCTCCGGCTACTCCCCCTGCCGAGCCCAGCGCCCCGGCGCCGTCGAGCGACACTCCGGCAACCCCGCAGACTCCGGCACCGACTCCGGAGCAACCGCAACAGAACCAGCAATAAGTTCTCGTTGACGTACCCTGAAAGAGCCCGCGCAAGCGGGCTCTTTCATGCCCGGGATTCAGCCCCTGGGCACCTCGCCCTCGCCTTCCCGCGGGCTTTCGGCGATTGCGGTCTCGGTGCAGACCATCACCTCCAGCACGTCCGAATGGAATTCGCGGCGATACAGGACCAGCACCACGCCGGCCGTCACCAGCATGAAGAACCAGGAGTTGATGAACCAGGCGAGCATGGCCAGGCCGAAATAGTACGAGCGCAAGCCGAAGTTGAACTGGTTGGCCGCCAGCGAGATGACCCGGGCGGCACGCTCGGCAAAGGATTTGCGCTCCAGCTCGCCGACGTTGCGCTCGCCGATCATCGGTGCCGAGCCGACCAGGATCGCCGCGAAGTTGTACTGGCGCATGCACCAGCTGAAGGTGAAGAAGGCATAGACGAAGACCACTGCCAGGCACAGCAGCTTCAGTTCCGACAGTCCCCGGCTGGCCTCCTCCACGAACGGCAGGTCGGCCAGTACCGAGACGGCGCGGTCGGTGGAGCCCAGCAGGGTGAGGATGCCGGCGAGGATGATCAGCGTGCTGGAAGCGAAGAACGACGCGTTGCGCTCCAGGTTGCCGATCACGCTGGCGTCGGCGATACGGTTGTCACGCAGCAGCAGCCGGCGCATCCAGTCCTCCCGGTAGAGGTGCAGGACGCTGGCCAGGCAAGCGGTGTCGCGGCCCTTCCAGGTGGCGTAGCGGGTGTAGCCCACCCAGCAGAACAGGAACCAGAGCGCCGCCAGCAGGTGTTGCGGCAGGTGCCCGTTGAAAATGCCGAGTTCGGCGGTCATGAAAACTCCCTCTTGAGCCGGCCGGGAATCGCCCCGCCGTTGTTTCGCGCCGTTGGGACGCCGCTCGCCGCGGCCAGGACACGACTTTCGTCGGCTCATGAAAAAGGCCGCCCGGAGGCGGCCTTCCTGGGGTTCGCCTGACGTCTCAGGCGACCGCTTCGCGCGGCTTGCCCAGCAGCCGATCGCAAACGACTGCCAGGACCAGCGCAATGGATACCGGCAGCAGCCAGCCAAGGCTCTGATCGGCGAGCGGGAGCTTGGCGAAGACGTCCGGCACCCACCCGTTCAGCTTGGCCGCCCCCAGCCCGTCGACGATGCCGAAGAGCAGCGCGACGATCATCACCGGCACGAACACCCGCGGGGCCGACACCCAGAGCCGGTCGAACAGGCTCAGGGCGATCAGCACGATGGCGAGCGGATAGAGTCCCACCAGAACCGGTACCGAAAGGCTGATCAACTGGGTCAGTCCCTGGTTGGCGACCAGCAGGCTGAACAGCGAGAACACGATCACCACCGTCTTGTACGAAACCGGCAGCAGGTCGCTGAAGAACTCGCCGCACGCCGTGATCAGCCCTACCGCCGTGGTCAGGCAGGCCAGGGTGATGACCACCGCCAGCAACAGGCTGCCGGAAACGCCAAAGGTCTGCTGCACATAGGCGGTGAGGATCTGTACGCCATTCTGGGCGTCGCCGGCGATGCCCTGGCTGGTGGCGCCAAGATAGAACAGCGCCAGGTAGACCAGGGACAGGCCGGTGGCGGCGATGACCCCGGCGATCATGGAATAGCGCGTGACCAGCCGGCTGTCGCTGATGCCGCGGTCGCGAATGGCGGTGGCGATGACGATACCGAAGACCAGGGCACCGAGGGTATCCATGGTCAGGTAGCCCTGCAGGAAACCCTGCACCAGGGGCGCGCTCTGGTACTCGCCGGAACTGCTGCCGATCTCTCCCGCCGGCGCGAAGATCGCCGCGCCGCCAAGGACCAGCAGGGCCGACAGCAGCACCGGCGTGATGACCTTTCCGACCCGGTCGACAAGGCGACCCGGGTTCAGCACCAGGAACAGAACCACGGAGAAGTAAGCGACGGTATAGACGAGCAATGGCGCGCCGCCGTCCCCGGTGAAGGGCGCGACGCCCATCTCGAAGGACACCACGGCTGTACGCGGGGTGGCGAACAGCGGGCCGATGGCAAGATAGACGGCGATGGCGAACGCCACTCCCGCGCGCCGCCCGATCGGCTGGGTCAGGCGGCCAATACCGCCTCCGACCCGGGCCAGGGCGACCACCGTCAGCAACGGCAGGCCGACACCGGTAAGGAGGAAGCCGAAAGCCGCGCTCCATACGTGTTCGCCCGCCGCCATGCCGGCACTGGGAGGAAAGATGATGTTACCCGCGCCGAGAAAAAGCGCGAACGTCATGAAGCCAAGGGCGAGCAGGTCGAACCCTTTCAAATGAGTCATAGGAGGATGTACCACTGGCAGAAGTCTCGGTTGTTCGGGGTTTCCCTTTGGGGGTGTTAGGAAACATCGTCCTTCCGGATGAGGAGGACCGGTCAAGCCGCCCGACCCCTTTTGAGGGCCATGTGGCGCTATAGCTGCAGGCGCGCTGGCCTGCGGGATGATGCGTGGCGCGCCCGGGGTTTTGTCGGACACGAACCGTTGGCAATGATAGCGCATCGCGGCAACATTCGTTTGACGGATGCGATAGAACGACGAAGGCCACCGCTGTGAGGCGGTGGCCTTCGTCCTGGAACTCAGAAAACCCGGGAAATCAGGCCTTCTTCACTTCCCAACCGGTCAGCTCGGCCAGGGCCTTGCCGATGTCGGCCAGGGAACGCACGGTCTTCACACCGGCGTCCTGCAAGGCGGCGAACTTCTCGTCCGCGGTGCCCTTGCCGCCGGAGATGATGGCGCCGGCGTGGCCCATGCGCTTGCCCGGAGGGGCAGTCACGCCAGCGATGTAGGACACCACCGGCTTGGTCACGTTGGCCTTGATGAAGGCCGCGGCTTCTTCTTCGGCGGAACCACCGATCTCGCCGATCATGACGATGGCTTCGGTCTGCGGATCTTCCTGGAACAGCTTCAGGATGTCG
The DNA here is from genome assembly GCF_001813485.1 of Pseudomonas sp. HMSC067G02. NCBI lineage: Bacteria > Pseudomonadati > Pseudomonadota > Gammaproteobacteria > Pseudomonadales > Pseudomonadaceae > Pseudomonas > Pseudomonas sp. HMSC067G02. Next base: position 36,531 of record NZ_KV812708.1, on the reverse strand, counting down.
ATGAAGTTGGAGCCCGGGATCGGGTCGCCGCCGATGCCCACGCAGGTGGACTGGCCGAAGCCGGCGTCGGTGGTCTGCTTCACGGCTTCGTAGGTCAGGGTGCCGGAACGCGACACGATGCCTACCTTGCCCGGCAGGTGGATGTGACCCGGCATGATGCCGATCTTGCACTCGCCGGGAGTGATCACGCCCGGGCAGTTCGGGCCGATCAGGCGTACGCCCAGCTCGTCGCACTTGACCTTGGCGTCCAGCATGTCGAGGGTCGGGATGCCTTCGGTGATGCAGACGATCAGCTTGATGCCGCCGAATGCCGCTTCCAGGATCGAGTCCTTGCAGAACGGAGCCGGAACGTAGATGACCGAGGCTTCGGCGCCGGTGGCTTCCACGGCTTCCTTGACAGTGTTGAACACCGGCAGGCCGAGGTGGGTGGTGCCGCCCTTGCCGGGGGTCACGCCGCCGACCATCTTGGTGCCGTAGGCGATGGCCTGTTCGGAGTGGAAGGTGCCCTGGCTACCGGTGAAGCCTTGGCAGATGACTTTGGTGTCTTTGTTGATCAGGACGCTCATTACTTACCCTCCGCGGCCTTGACGACTTGCTGGGCAGCGTCGGTCAGGCTGGTTGCCGCGATGATGTTCAGGCCGCTTTCGGCCAGGACCTTGGCACCCAGTTCAGCGTTGTTGCCTTCCAGGCGGACGACAACCGGAACCTTCACGCCGACTTCTTTGACGGCGCCGATGATGCCTTCGGCGATCATGTCGCAACGCACGATGCCGCCGAAGATGTTCACCAGGACAGCCTTCACGTTGCTGTCGGACAGGATGATCTTGAACGCTTCGGTCACGCGCTCCTTGGTCGCACCGCCGCCAACGTCGAGGAAGTTGGCCGGCTTGCCGCCGTGCAGGTTGACGATGTCCATGGTACCCATGGCCAGGCCGGCGCCGTTGACCATGCAGCCGATGTTGCCTTCCAGCGCGACGTAGTTCAGCTCCCACTTCTGCGCATGGGCTTCACGGGCATCGTCCTGGGACGGGTCGTGCATGGCGCGCAGCTTCGGCTGACGGTACAGGGCGTTGCTGTCGATGTTGATCTTGGCATCCAGGCAGTGCAGGTTGCCGTCTTTCTTGATCACCAGCGGGTTCACTTCCAGCAGGGCCAGGTCGTAGTCCTGGAACAGCTTCGCCAGGCCGACGAAGATATGGGTGAACTGCTTGATCTGGTCGCCCTTCAGGCCCAGCTGGAAGGCCAGCTCGCGGCCCTGGTACGGCTGCGCGCCGACCAGCGGGTCGATGGTGGCCTTGAGGATCTTCTCGGGAGTGTCGTGGGCGACCTTCTCGATGTCCACGCCACCTTCGGTGGAAGCCATGAACACGATGCGGCGGCTGGAACGATCGACGACGGCGCCGAGGTACAGCTCCTTGTCGATGTCGGTGCAGGACTCCACCAGGATCTTGCTGACCGGCTGGCCGTTGGCGTCGGTCTGGTAGGTCACCAGGTTCTTGCCCAGCCACTGCTGGGCGAACGCCTTGGCGTCCTCTTTGCTCTTCACCAGCTTCACACCGCCCGCTTTACCGCGGCCGCCGGCGTGCACCTGAGCTTTGACGACCCACTCGCTGCCGCCGATCTTGTCGCAGGCTTCTGCGGCCTCTTCGGGGGTGTCTACGGCAAAGCCCTTGGATACAGGCAGGCCGTATTCAGCGAACAGCTGCTTACCCTGATATTCGTGGAGATTCATGCTTGTCTACCGTTATTCGTCTAGGTATTGCGCATTTCGGCGGAGCGCTCGTGGCACCCCACCACCTGTGACCGTCGCTTCGCGAACCACCCGGCTCGCGAAAAAACAGTCCGGCGGCATACGCCCGCGGCCACCTCGCAACGGTCGCCGGCGCTCACCCGCCGTGGTTCTTCTGAAAGTCTGCCGCCTGCGTCATCCCGACGCAGGCGGCAAACCGTGGATTCTACAGAACCCGGACCCGACAAGGCCAGGAACCTGTCCTGGCCTGACGGACGACGCGTCCCGCGTCGCTGTGACGCCCCTGGCGTGAACCGGGGCGTCGGATCACTCAGCGCTTCTTGCGGTTGGCGATGTGGATGGCATGGCCATTCACCGCCAGGGCAGCTTCGTGCAGGGCCTCAGACAGCGTCGGGTGGGAGAAGACCATCATGCCCAGGTCTTCGGCGCTGGTGCCGAATTCCATGCCGATCGCGCCTTGCTGTACCAGCTCGGCGGCGCTCGGGCCGATCACGTGGACGCCCAGGACGCGGTCGGTCTTCGCATCGGCGATGACCTTGACCAGGCCGGTGGTGTCGTTGGCAGCCATCGCGCGACCGCTGGCGGCGAACGGGAAGGTGCCGACGTTGACTTCGACGCCCTCGGCCTTGAGGGTCTGCTCGGTCTTGCCGACCCAAGCGATTTCCGGGTGGGTGTAGATGACCGACGGGATCAGGTCGTAGTTCATCTGCGCCTTGTGGCCGGCGATGCGCTCGGCGACCATCACGCCCTCTTCCGAGGCCTTGTGCGCGAGCATCGCGCCGCGAACCACGTCACCGATGGCGAAGACGCCCGGAACGCTGGTCTTGCAGTGGTCGTCGACGTAGATGAAGCCACGCTCGTCCAGGGTCACGCCGCTGTCGGCGGCCAGCAGGTCGGTGGTCACCGGGCGACGGCCGACCGCGACGATCAGCTTGTCGAAGGTTTCCTTCTGCTCGCCGTTGGCATCGGTGAAGGTCACGGTGACCTGCTTCTTCTTCACTTCCGAAGCGGTCACGCGGGCGCCCAGGCGAATGTTCAGGCCTTGCTTGGTCAGGACCTTCAGGGCTTCCTTGGCGATCTGCTCGTCGGCAGCCGGGAGGAACTTGTCCAGGGCTTCCAGCACGGTCACCTCGGCACCCAGGCGGGCCCATACCGAACCCAGCTCCAGGCCAATGACGCCGGCGCCGATCACACCCAGCTTCTTCGGCACGGCCTGGAATTCCAGGGCGCCGGTGGAGTCGACGATGATGTCGTCGGTCAGCGGGGCCGGGGGGATCTCCACCGGGCGGGAGCCGGAAGCGATGATCACGTTCTCGGCTTCCAGGACCTGGGTCTTGCCGTCCAGACCGGTCACTTCCACCTGCTTGTTGGCCAGCAGCTTGCCGTGGCCTTCGAAGGAGGTCACGCCGTTGGCCTTGAACAGGGTAGCGATGCCGCCGGTCAGGTTCTTGACGATGTTGGCCTTGCGCGCAACCATCGCCGGAACGTCGATGGTGACGCCCTTGGCTTCGATACCATGGACTTTGAAGGCCTCTTTGGCCTCATGGTACTTGTAGGAGCTGTCCAGCAGCGCCTTGGACGGGATGCAGCCAACGTTCAGGCAGGTACCGCCGAGCGCCACCTTGCCTTCCTTGCCGATGTACTTCTCGATGCAGGCGGTCTTCAGACCCAACTGGGCAGCGCGGATGGCGGCAACGTAACCGCCGGGGCCGGCACCAATCACTACCACGTCGAATTTCTGGCTCATATCTCAATCCTTATTCGGGTGAAACCGGACGGCCCCACGAGGGGGCCGCCGTGAAGAGAAACGCTAAATCAGACGTCCAGCAGCAGGCGAGCCGGATCTTCCAGCAGGTCCTTGATCGCCACCAGGAAGCTCACCGCTTCCTTGCCGTCGATCAGACGGTGGTCGTAGGACAGCGCCAGGTACATCATCGGCAGGATCACCACCTGGCCGTTCACGGCCATCGGGCGCTCCTGGATCTTGTGCATGCCGAGGATGGCGGTCTGCGGCGGGTTGACGATCGGGGTCGACAGCAGGGAACCGAACACGCCACCGTTGGAGATGGTGAAGGTGCCGCCGGTCATGTCTTCGATGGTCAGTTTGCCTTCCTTCGCCTTCTTGCCGAAGTTGGCGATGCCGCCCTCGATCTCGGCCAGGCTCATGAACTCGGCGTTACGCAGTACCGGAACCACCAGGCCGCGGTCGCTGGAAACGGCAACGCCGATGTCCTGGTAGCCGTGGTAGACGATGTCGTTGCCGTCGATGGAAGCGTTGACCCCCGGGAAGCGCTTCAGCGCCTCGGTGGCGGCCTTGACGAAGAAGGACATGAAGCCCAGGCGCACGCCGTTGTGCTTCTTCTCGAACAGGTCCTTGTACTTCGAACGCAGGTCCATGATCGGCTTCATGTTGACCTCGTTGAAGGTGGTCAGCATGGCCATGGCGGACTGCGCCTCGACCAGGCGCTCGGCGACCTTGGCCCGCAGGCGGGTCATCGGCACACGCTTCTCGACACGGTCGCCGGCGGCGAAGATCGGCGCCTCGGCAGCCGGGGCAGCAGGCTTGGCCGGGGCGGCCGGGGCGTTCTTCTTCGCTTCGACCGCAGCGACCACGTCTTCCTTGGTCACGCGACCGCCCTTGCCGGTGCCGGCGATGCTGTTCGGATCGATACCGGCCTCCTCGGCCAGCTTGCGCGCGGCCGGGGACAGGATGGCGTCGTCGCCGCCAGCGGCGGCCGGAGCGGCGTCCTGGGCAGCCGGAGCGGCGGCGGGCGCAGCGGCAGCCGGAGCGGCCGGAGCGGCGGCGCCGCCTTCGTTCAGCTTGCCAAGCAGCTCGTTGCTCAGAACGGTGTCGCCTTCGTTCTTGATGATCTCGGCCAGCACGCCGTCAGCCTCGGCGAGAACCTCGATGACCACCTTGTCGGTCTCGATGTCGACGATCAGTTCGTCGCGCTTGACCGCTTCGCCCGGCTTCTTGTGCCAGGTGGCGACGGTGCCGTCGGCGACCGATTCCGGGAAGGTTGGGGCTTTGATTTCGATAGCCATTGTGTGCGTTTCCTTAAATTCGGTTTCTTCAGCGCGTAGGCGTTAAACAGTAAAGGCGTCTTGCAGCAGTTTTTCCTGCTGCTCGGCGTGCATCGAGGCGTAGCCGCAAGCCGGAGCAGCGGAGCCTTCGCGGCCGGCGTACTCGAGATTGAGGCCCTTCTTGTGCGCGGCGATGACACGACGCATGTGATGCTGGCTGCAGAACCAGGCGCCCTGGTTCATCGGCTCTTCCTGGCACCAGACGATGTGCTTGAGATTCTTGTAGGGAGCCAGAACTTCCGCCAGGTCGTCTTCCGGGAACGGATACAGCTGCTCGATACGGACGATCGCGGTATCTTCGCGGCCTTCCGCGCGACGCTTCTCCAGCAGGTCGTAGTACACCTTGCCGCTGCACAGCACGACGCGGTCGACCTTCTTCGGATCCAGGCTGTCGATTTCCGGGATCACGGTCTGGAAGGAACCGTTGGCCAGATCTTCCAGGGTCGAGATGGCGAGCTTGTGACGCAGCAGGGACTTCGGCGTCATCACCACCAGCGGCTTGCGCAGCGGGCGGATCACCTGACGGCGGAGCATGTGGTAGACCTGAGCCGGGGTGGTCGGCACGCAGACCTGGATGTTCTGCTCGGCGCAGAGCTGCAGGTAGCGCTCCAGGCGCGCGGAGGAGTGCTCCGGACCCTGCCCCTCATAGCCGTGCGGCAGCAGCATGGTCAGGCCGCAGAGTCGGCCCCATTTGCTTTCGCCACTGGTGATGAACTGGTCGATGACCACCTGGGCGCCGTTGGCGAAGTCGCCGAACTGGGCTTCCCAGATCACCAGCGAATTCGGCGTGGTGGTGGCGAAACCGTATTCGAACGCCAGCACGGCCTCTTCCGAAAGGAAGGAATCGTAGATATCCAGGCGCGGCTGGCCGTCGAACAGATTGGCCAGCGGTACGTAGACCGAGTCGTCCTTCTGGTTGTGCAGCACCGCGTGACGGTGCGAGAAGGTGCCACGGCCGACGTCCTGGCCGGTCATCCGTACCGGATGGCCTTCGAACAGCAGGGTCGCGTAGGCCAGGGTCTCGGCGAAGCCCCAGTTGATCGGCAGGCCACCGGCCGCCATCTTCTGGCGATCTTCGTAGATCTTCGAAACCTGGCGCTGAACCACGAAGCCTTCCGGCACTTCCAGCATCTTGCTGGACAGTTCCTGCAGGGTCTTCAGGTCGAAGCGGGTGTCGTGACGCGCGGTCCAGGCATGGCCCAGGTACGGACGCCAGTCGACGAACAGTTCCTTGTTGGGCTCCTTGACCAGGCTCTTCACCACGTGCAGGCCGTTGTCCAGGGCGTCGCGGTAGTCGTCGATCTTCGACTGAACCTGCTCGGCGCTGAGCACGCCGGCATTCACCAGGGCATCGGCGTACAGCTCGCGGGTAGTACGCTGCTTGGCGATCTGCTGGTACATCAGCGGCTGGGTGCCGCTCGGCTCGTCCGCCTCGTTGTGGCCGCGGCGACGGTAGCAGACCAGGTCGATGACCACGTCACGCTTGAACTGCATGCGATAGTCGACGGCCAGCTGGGTGACGAACAGCACGGCTTCGGGATCGTCGCCGTTGACGTGGAAGATCGGCGCCTGAATCATCTTCGCCACGTCGGTGGCGTACTCGGTGGAACGCGCATCGTCCTGGCGGCTGGTGGTGAAACCGACCTGGTTGTTGATCACCAGATGGATGGTGCCACCGGTCTTGTAGGCGCGGGTCTGCGACATCTGGAAGGTTTCCATGACCACGCCCTGCCCCGCGAAGGCGGCATCACCGTGGATGGAAATCGGTACCACCTTGTCGCCGGAGCTGTCCTTGCGGCGGTCCTGGCGGGCACGAACGGAACCCTCGACCACCGGGGAAACGATTTCCAGGTGGGACGGGTTGAACGCCAGCGCCAGGTGGACTTCGCCGCCGCTGGTCATCACGTTCGAGGAGAAGCCCTGGTGGTACTTCACGTCACCGGAGCCCAGCTCGACGATCTTCTTGCCTTCGAACTCGTCGAACAGGTCGCGCGGGTTCTTGCCCAGGGTGTTGACCAGGACGTTCAGGCGACCGCGGTGGGCCATGCCGATGACGATTTCCTTGGCGCCGTAGGAACCGCAGCGCTGGATGATCTCGTCGACCATCGGGATCAGGCTTTCGCCGCCTTCCAGGCCGAAACGCTTGGTGCCCGGGTACTTGGTGCCCAGGTACTTCTCCAGGCCTTCGGCCGCGGTCAGGCGCTCGAGCAGGTGCGCACGCGCCTCGGCGGAGAAGCCGGGACGGCCACGCACGCTTTCCAGGCGCTGGAGGAACCACTTGCGCTGCTCGGAATCGACGATGTGCATGAACTCGGCGCCGAAGGTACCGCAATAGGTACTCTTCAGGCTGTCGACGATTTCACGCAGGGTCGCCTCTTCCTTGCCGATGTAAAGCTCACCGGTGCGGAAAGTGGTGTCCAGATCGGCACCCGTCAGACCGTAGTGGTCGATCGACAGGTCGGCAGGCGCGGGACGCTGCCACAGGCCGAGCGGGTCGAGGGTGGAAGCCTGGTGGCCGCGGAGACGGTAAGCGTGAATGAGACGAAGGACTTCGACCTGTTTCTTCTCGTGCTCGCTGCTCACGCTACCGGCGGAAACCGGCTGGGCACGGCGCTGGTTCTTGGCCAGCAGGACGAAATGATCGCGCACTGTGGAGTGCGAGACGTCGGGGGCGGGATTGCCATCGGCGGGAAGCTTCTGGAAATACGTGCGCCACTCTTCTGGCACAGCGTTAGGGTCGTGCAGGTAGAGCTCGTAGAGCTCTTCGACGTAGGCAGCGTTACCACCGGATAGATGGGCACTGTTCCACATCCGCTGCATTACGCTTTCGTGCATGCTAGGTCACCCTCGGTAAGGGGACAACCACCTGGCGAAACCTTGAAGGCTCCGAAGTCCTCAGGCAGCGACATCGGTATGGCCACTACAGATCCCGCAGATAGTCCGGGTACCAGCCCGGATGCCCCTGCTGGTCATATTTTTCAAATCTGGGCCATGGCTTTGTGAGCTTGGCCCGCTTAGTTGCTGCGACGCCGGAAGAACTCCGGCGCCACAGGTGTTGCTAGGTACAACTCATATAACAACTGCGAGAGGATCAGGTTCCGCTCTGCAGCAGCATATTACGCACGTGGCCGATCGCCTTGGTCGGGTTCAGACCCTTCGGGCAAACGTTCACGCAGTTCATGATTCCGCGGCAGCGGAACACACTGAACGGGTCGTCCAGCGAAGCCAGGCGCTCTTCGGTCTTGGTGTCACGGCTGTCGGCCAGGAAACGATAGGCTTGCAGCAGTGCGGCCGGACCGAGGAACTTGTCGGGGTTCCACCAGAAGGACGGGCAGGAGGTCGAGCAGCAGGCGCACAGGATGCACTCGTACAGACCGTCCAGCTTCTCGCGCTCTTCCGGGGTCTGCAGACGCTCGATGGCCGGGGCCGGCGTATCGTTCTGCAGGAACGGCTTCACCTTCTCGTATTGCTTGTAGAAGATGCTCATGTCCACGACCAGGTCACGAATGACCGGCAGGCCAGGCAGCGGACGGATCACCAGCTTGCCGCCCTTCAGGCCGGCGGCCGACAGCGGGGTGATGCAGGCCAGGCCGTTCTTGCCGTTGATGTTCATGCCATCGGAGCCGCAGACGCCTTCACGGCAGGAACGACGGTAGGAGAAGCCCTCGTCCTGTTCCTTGATCAGCGCCAGCACGTCGAGGACCATCACGTCCTTGCCGTTGGTGTCGACCTGGAAATCCTGCATGTACGGCGCAGCATCTTTGTCGGGGTTGTAACGATAAACACTCACTTGCAACATGGCGGGCACCCTTAGTAAGTCCGAACCTTGGGTTCGAATGCCGGAACGGTCTTCGGCGCGAAGTTGACGGAACGCTTGGATACGCGCTTCTCACCCGGGAAGTACAGGGTGTGGCACAGCCAGTTCTCGTCGTCGCGCTCCTCGAAGTCTTCACGGGCGTGGGCGCCACGGGACTCCTTGCGGTGCTCGGCCGCGATCGCGGTGGCCTCGGCCACCTCGAGGAGGTTTTGCAGTTCCAGCGCTTCGATGCGCGCGGTGTTGAATGCCTGGCTCTTGTCGTTGATCTTGACGTTGGCGATACGCTCGCGCAGGTCGGCCAGCTGGGCGATGCCCTTCTGCATGTACTCGCCGGTGCGGAACACACCGAAGTAGTTCTGCATGCAGCTTTGCAGCTCGCGCTTGAGCGGAGCGACTTCTTCGCCGCTGGTGCGCTCGTTCACGCCGTTCAGGCGCTTGAAGGAGGCTTCCAGGTCGCTCTCGGAAGCGCCGCGGGCGTCGATGCCCTCTTTCAGCGCTTTTTCCAGGTGCAGACCGGCGGCACGGCCGAATACCACCAGATCGAGCAGCGAGTTGCCGCCCAGGCGGTTGGCGCCGTGTACCGATACGCAGGCCACTTCGCCCACGGCGAACAGGCCTTCGACGATCTGGTCGTTGCCGTTGGCGTCCTGGGTGATGGCCTGGCCATGGATGTTGGTGGCAACGCCGCCCATCATGTAGTGGCAGGTCGGGATCACCGGGATCGGCGCGACGACCGGGTCGACGTGGGCGAAGGTCTTGGACAGTTCGCAGATGCCGGGCAGGCGGCTGTGCAGGACTTCCTCGCCGAGGTGGTCGAGCTTCAGCAGCACGTGGTCCTTGTTCGGGCCCACGCCGTTGCCGGCCAGGACTTCCTTGACCATGGAACGGGCGACCACGTCGCGACCGGCCAGGTCCTTCGCGTTCGGCGCATAACGCTCCATGAAGCGCTCGCCGTGGGCGTTGATCAGGTAACCGCCTTCGCCGCGGCAACCTTCGGTGACCAGTACACCGGCGCCGGCGATGCCGGTCGGGTGGAACTGCCACATCTCGATGTCCTGCACCGGCACGCCGGCACGCAGGGCCATGCCCACGCCGTCACCGGTGTTGATCAGCGCGTTGGTGGTGGAGGCGTAGATACGGCCGGCACCACCAGTGGCCAGGACCACGGCCTTGGAACGGATGTAGACGGTCTCGCCGGTCTCGATGCAGATGGCGATGATGCCGACCACCGCGCCGTCCTGGTTCTTCACCAGGTCGACCGCGTACCACTCGTTGAGGAACGAGGTGCCATTCTTCAGGTTGGCCTGGTACAGGGTGTGCAGCAGCGCGTGGCCGGTACGGTCGGCGGCGGCGCAGGTACGGGCGGCCTGGCCACCCTTGCCGAAGTCCTTGGACTGGCCGCCGAACGGACGCTGGTAGATGCGGCCGGTTTCGGTACGGGAGAACGGCAGGCCCATGTGCTCGAGCTCGAACACGGCCTCGGGACCGACGGAACACATGTATTCGATCGCGTCCTGGTCACCGATGTAGTCGGAACCCTTGACGGTGTCGTACATGTGCCAACGCCAATCGTCGTTCGGGTCGGCCGAAGCGATCGCGCAGGTGATGCCGCCCTGTGCGGATACGGTGTGGGAACGGGTCGGGAAGACCTTGGTCACCACGGCGGTCTTGTGGCCGCCCTGGGCCAGTTGCAGCGCGGCACGCATGCCGGCGCCACCGCCACCGACGATGATGGCGTCAAAGGAAAGTGTACGAATGCTAGCCATGGATCACATACCCCAAAGAATCTGCACACCCCAGACGAAGAATGCGAACATCGCCATGCCGCAAACCGCCTGGAAGAGGAAACGCACGACTGTCGCCGCCTTGCCGAGAGCCATCGAAGTCAGGTAGTCGGTGGAGATGGTCCACATACCGACCCACGCATGGACGCTCAGGGCAACCAGGGTCAACAGGCTGAAGATGCGCATCCAACCCTGCGAGAACAGGCCGTGCCAGTCCGCGTAGGAAATGTTGGGGTGAGCAATGAGGTAGCCCAGCAGGAAAATGACATAAGCCGCGAGAACGACCGCGGAAACGCGCTGGGCCATCCAGTCGTAGAGGCCGGAGCGCGAGAAGTTTGTGACGTTAGTTACCATACCCATACCCCCGCCAGAACGATCAGCACCACCGCGATGGCGATGACGATTTTGGAGCCACGCTTACCGCCTTCCAGCGTCTCGCCGACGCCAGCGTCCATGACCAGGTGGCGAACACCGGCCACCAGGTGGTACAGCAGCGCAGACAGCAGGCCCCAGATCACCAGCTTGGCCAGGGGACTGGTCAGGCACGCCTTCACCTGCTCGAAGCCTTCTTCCGAACTCAGCGACTTGTCGAGCGCGAACAGCAGCACGGCAATACCGAGGAACAGGATGACGCCAGAGATACGGTGGAGAATGGACGTGTAAGCGGTGACAGGGAGTTTGATGGTCCTTAGGTCTAGGTTTACAGGTCGTTTGCTATTCACGGCTTTTTTCACACTGAGAGCCCTAACGAACAGGGCTAGTTGTCGGGAAGTGCACTTGTCAGGTACCCATCACCAGGGAGTGGCGACCGTCTATGAAAGCGGGCCAGGAATACCCCTTGCGGTCGGACGCCGAGTATAGACAGTTAGGCTACTAATGACAACGAAAACACCCATCGCCAAATGGTTGATTGCGGGCCTTTTATAAAAGGCGTAAATAGCCCCCTTTTTCTGCGAAAACCCCGCAACGAAAGGCTCTACGGCATGGATTCGCGCAAATTGACTTTCGAATTTATCCCTCTATAGTGGTGCGGGCCCTGCGTGGGGGGTACTGATGATTTCAAGCATAAATAGGAGGCCATCATGGCTGACAAAAAAGCGCAGTTGATCATCGAGGGCTCAGCCCCCGTCGAACTGCCCGTCCTATCCGGTACCATGGGTCCCGATGTAGTGGATGTACGGGGCCTCACCGCCACGGGCCACTTCACCTTCGATCCTGGCTTCATGTCGACCGCCTCCTGCGAGTCGAAGATCACCTATATCGACGGCGACAAAGGCGTCCTCCTCCATCGCGGCTACCCCATCGAGCAACTGGCGGAGAAATCCGACTACCTGGAAACCTGCTACCTGCTGCTGAACGGCGAGCTGCCCACCGCCGCGCAGAAGGAACAGTTCGTCGGCACCATCAAGAACCACACCATGGTTCACGAGCAGCTGAAGACCTTCTTCAACGGCTTCCGCCGCGACGCCCATCCGATGGCCGTGATGTGCGGCGTGATCGGCGCCCTCTCGGCCTTCTACCACGACTCCCTGGACATCAATAACCCGAAGCATCGCGAAGTCTCCGCGCATCGCCTGATCGCCAAGATGCCGACCATCGCCGCCATGGTGTACAAGTACTCCAAGGGCGAGCCGATGATGTATCCGCGTAACGACCTGAACTACGCGGAAAACTTCCTGCACATGATGTTCAACACCCCCTGCGAGACCAAGCCGATCAGCCCCGTGCTGGCCAAGGCCATGGACCGCATCTTCATTCTCCACGCCGACCACGAGCAGAACGCCTCCACCTCCACGGTGCGTCTGGCCGGCTCCTCCGGCGCCAATCCGTTCGCCTGCATCGCCTCCGGCATCGCCGCCCTGTGGGGACCGGCCCATGGCGGCGCGAACGAAGCGGTGCTGCGCATGCTCGACGAGATCGGCGACGTGTCCAACATCGACAAGTTCGTCGAGAAGGCCAAGGACAAGAACGATCCGTTCAAGCTGATGGGCTTCGGCCATCGTGTCTACAAGAACTTCGACCCGCGCGCCAAGGTCATGAAGCAGACCTGCGACGAGGTCCTCCAGGAACTGGGCATCAACGACCCGCAACTGGAACTGGCGATGAAGCTGGAAGAAATCGCCCGCCACGACCCCTACTTCGTGGAACGCAACCTGTACCCGAACGTCGACTTCTACTCGGGGATCATCCTCAAGGCGATCGGCATTCCGACCAGCATGTTCACCGTGATCTTCGCCCTGGCGCGTACCGTCGGCTGGATCTCGCACTGGCAGGAAATGCTCTCCGGTCCCTACAAGATCGGCCGCCCGCGCCAGCTCTATACCGGCCACACCCAGCGCGACTTCACCGCCCTCAAGGATCGCGGCTGAAACCCGTCACGCCTGGCGAGAAAGGCTGCTTCGGCAGCCTTTTTTGTGCCCGCCCCTTTCCTCCGGACACAAAAAAACCGCCCCGGAGGCGGTCTTTTTGCAAGGAAGGCGCGCTCAGCGCTTCTCGGCGGCGCTACGCAGGCCCTTGAGGGTGTTCAGCGGCGCGTCGACCACGAAGCTGTTGGCCAACCAGGAAGGAATGCTGCCACCCGGCTCGGTTTCCACCTGGTAGGTCACTTCCGTCACGCCCTGCCCCTTCGGCTGCAACTTCCACTCGCCGACCAGCTTGGGCACGCGGATCTGGCCCTTTTCCTCGGGGATATAGGTCGGATCGGCCTTAAGGTGACGGATCACGGTGCCATCCGCAGTCTTCTCGGTGGTGACATGGATGACCACGTCGCGACCGGTGACCGGCCAGGGCATGTCGATCTTCGAGTAGGTCCAGGCGTCGGCGCCTTCCTGCTTCAGGAGTTTCATCTCGGCGCAGGCATGGATCCACTTGCAGGAACCCTTGACGTCCTCCTGCAGCGCCTCGATGGTCGCCACGTCGGCCTTGATGTCGGTAACGCCGCGATAAGCCTTGTACTTGGAGCCCTGGACACTGCTGAGGTAGACCTTCACGCCGTCCTCGTCCTTGGCCAGCTTCCAGTCTTCGGCCAGCGCATTGCCGGCCACCCCGAACACTGCGGCAGCCAGCACGGTCATACGCAAAATGCCACGCATCGTTCCTGTTCCTCTCTTTATGGTTATTTTCGGTTCGCCGGCCGGGCGGTCGACGCCCTGCAAGCCGCGATCCTGAGCCTTCGGCGCAGGATGCGCAGCAGTATGGCGTGAGACAGCCAGACTTCCAACCCGTTCACGCGGCAGTGATGACTTCCCACTCCGCGATCAGGGCCAGCGCCTGCTCACGGCTGTCGCCGCAGATTTCCGGATCGGCGCCGAACTGGCCGCACACAGCCGGTCGCTCCGGTCGGCCGAACAGCCCGCAGAGATGGTTTTCGTCCAGGTGCAGGCAGCGTACGCCCGCGGGCTTGCCGGCCGGCATGCCCGGCAGCGGAGAGGAAATCGACGGTGCTATGCAGCAGGCGCCGCAGCCGGCTCTACATTGCATGGGAAGGATCTCGCCCGAAAGTTGGCAGAGGAGCGGCCAGGACAGCCGTCCGGAACGGGCGCAAAGAATACGGACCGGCCAGGCCGCCGCCAAGCCCGGCGGATCAGCGGCGCGTTTCCGCCTCGAGACGCGCGCTGCGAAGCTGCCACTGCTCGCGGTTGCCGGCAGCGAACAGCCAGGCCCTGGCCGACTCGGTCGCAGCCCGCCATTGCACCCGGCCCGGCTCGCGCAGGTCGAGGGATTGCGCCGCCGTCGAGTGGCCGAGGAAGGCGTTGCCAGCGGAACTCCAGTAGCCGGCGACCCCGGCCGGCAAGACCCAGGAGCGACCTTCCGCCTCGTCATCGACGATACCGGACAAGCGCTCCCCCGCTCCACGCCGCCAGGACAGGGCGACCCGGTTCAGCTCGCTGTCCGCCAGGGCGACGCGCACCTCCACGCCGCCCTGGCGCGGCTCGAACGACAGCTCGTAGGCGCTGAGCCGACCATCGGCGCAGCGCAGGTGGCCCTTCAGGGACAAGCGTCGACCGACCAGTTCGAAGCTCTCCAGGCTCTGCTCCTGGCAGCGCAACTGCAGACGACCGGCGCTTTCCCGCCCGGCCCCGAGAAAACCGCCCTCGCTCTCCCACAACGGCGGCCGGGCGCTACCCGCCACTGACAGGGCGAGGCTCTTGCCGCCCCAGCTCAAGCGGTATTCGCCCAGGTCGAAATCGCGCGGGATGGCAAACGCCGGCGGCACCCGCAGCTCGCTCCACAGAGCCGGCTCCCGCGACGCCTGGCTCGCCCACCAGGCGGCCGCCAGCACGACGGCCAGCCCGCTCAAGGCGAGGCCCCAGACCAGCGAGCGCTTGTGCAACCGCATACCTTTCATCCTTTTCCGAGCACCAACCCCTACCGACCGATGCCTGCCCACTTGGTTTTATCGCCGCAGCCAATTAGGCTGCGCCGTCCCAGCCCTCCGGAGCCCATCCATCATGCCTGTCTGGCTGCAAACCGCCTTGTTGCTAGCCTGCTCCAACCTGTTCATGACCTTCGCCTGGTATGGCCACCTGAAGACCCTCAACAGCAAGCCCTGGATCATCGCCGCCCTGATCAGCTGGGGTATCGCGCTGTTCGAATACCTGCTGCAGGTGCCGGCCAACCGCATCGGCTACACCGAACTCTCGGTCGGCCAACTGAAGATCATGCAGGAAGTCATCACCCTGGCGGTCTTCGTCCCGTTCAGCGTCTACTTCATGCAGCAGCCGCTGAAACTGGACTACCTCTGGGCCGGCCTGTGCCTGCTCGGCGCGGTGTACTTCATCTTCCGCGCCTGAGCCGCGTCACGAACGTAGCCGGGCGATCAGGCTGGAGGTATCCCAACGACCGCCGCCCATCGCCTGCACTTCGGCGTAGAACTGGTCGACCAGCGCCGTGACCGGCAACTGCGCGCCGTTGCGTCGCGCCTCGGCGAGCAGGATCGACAGGTCCTTGCGCATCCAATCCACGGCGAAGCCGAAGTCGAACTCTCCGGCCAGCATGCTCTGGTGGCGGTTTTCCAGTTGCCAGGACTGGGCCGCGCCCTTGCCGATCACCTGCATCGCCGCCTCGCCGTCGAGACCGGCGCACTGGGCGAAGTGCAGCGCCTCGGCCAAGCCCTGGAGCAGCCCCGCGACGCAGATCTGGTTGACCATCTTGGTCAATTGCCCGCTACCCACGTCGCCCATTCGCCGGACCATCCGCGCATAGCTGCGCAGCAGCGGTTCGGCGCGTCGATAGAAGGCCTCCTCGCCACCGACCATCACCGTCAGGGCGCCGTTGACCGCGCCCGCCTGGCCGCCGGAGACCGGCGCGTCGAGAAAGCCCAGCTCACGCTCGGCAGCCAGCAGCGACAGCTCGCGGGCGACTTCCGCCGAAGCGGTGGTGTGGTCGACGAACAGGCTGCCCGGCGCCATTCCGGCGAAGGCGCCCTGCTCGCCCAGCGCCACGGCACGCAGGTCGTCGTCGTTACCGACGCAGCAGAACACCAGTTCGGCGCCGGCACAGGCCTCGCGCGGCGTATCGGCGTATCGTCCGGCGTACTCCTCGACCCAGCGCAGCGCCTTGGCCGACGAGCGATTATAGACGCAGACGTGATAGCCCTCGCGCTGCAGGTGCCCGGCCATCGGGTAGCCCATCGTGCCCAGGCCGAGAAATGCGACCGCAGTCATTCCGTCATCTCCTCGAAATCCGATCCCGCAGCCTAGCACAGCGGTTTGCCGAGGTCCGGAAGCCCCGCCATACTCAGCGCGGACCCTGGTATGGATAGCTCCGATGCCTCACTGGCTGGTAATCGATCTGGAGGCCACTACCGCGGAAGGCGGCTGGCCCCTGGAGGAAATGGAAATCATCGAGATCGGCGCCACCCTGGTCGCCGCCGCGGACGCCCGCGAACTGGACCACTTCCAGCGTTTCGTACGACCGGTCAGGCGGCCGCTGCTGACCCACTTCTGCCGCGACCTCACGCATATCAGCCAGGCCAACGTCGATGGCGCCGCCCATCTCGACACGGTCTGGGAAGCCTTCGAGCGCTGGCTCGCCCAGCATCGTCCGCGACTGGCCGGCTGGGCCAGCTGGGGCGACTACGACCGCCGCCAGCTGGAGCAGGAATGGCGCCAGCACGGGCTGACCAGCCAGCTCAGCGAAGTGCCGCACGTCAATCTCAAGCAACGCTTCGGCGAAGTCCGCCAGCTGCCCCGCCCGGTCGGCCTGAACGCGGCCCTGCAACTGGCCGGGATGAGTTTCCAGGGCCAGCAGCACCGCGCCCTGGAGGATGCCCGCAATACCGCACGGCTGCTGCCGCTGGTATTGCCGGTGGAGCATTGAACGAGGCCCGCGCCGCCTAGTGACGCCTTTCCGAGGCTTGGGCATACTGGCGGGCCTTTTCAAACCCGCCTGTTCACCCCTTCAGGAGAAGCCCATGTTCAAGGTCAACGAATACTTCGACGGCACCGTCAAATCCATCGCCTTCGACATGACCGCCGGCCCGGCCACCATCGGCGTGATGGCGGCAGGCGAATACGAATTCGGCACCAGCCAGCTGGAGATCATGCATGTGGTCGCCGGCGCGCTGACGGTCAAGCTGCAGGGCAGCGACGAGTGGCAGGAATACGCCAGCGGCAGCCAGTTCACCGTCCCGGCGAACAGCAAGTTCCAGCTCAAGGTCGCCCAGGACACCGCCTACCTCTGCGAATACCGCTGAGCCCGGGCAGACAGGAAAACCGGCCGCAGGCCGGTTTTTTCTTGGCCGCCGTCCAGCGGCGGCGGAGGGATCGGTACGCTCATCCGCCGCTGGAGCGGCTTGCCTAGCCCATTCAGCCCTGCGGGAAGCGGTAGTGGCCGATGACCTGGTAGCGGAACAGCAGGTCCTCTTCCCGCACGCCGGCACCGATGTTGTGCAACACCAGCGGCCTGCCCTCCAGCCTGCGATCGGAAAGCACGCCGATATGCAGCAGGCCGTTGTCCAGGCGCCAGGCGACTATGTCTCCGGCCCGGTAGGCGGAGGCGTCGCGGCTCGGCGTCAGTGCCAGGCCCTGGCGGCTGAACCAGGTCATCAGGTTCGGTACGCGGCGGTGATCGATGTTGCGGTCGGTGCCTTTCATCCCCCATTGCTGCGGGTAGGCCGCGAAGTGGCGACGCATGTCCTCGTGCACCGCCTTCTGCAGGTCCAGCCCCTGTCCACGCAGCGCACGGACCACCACGTCGGTGCAGACCCCGGTCTGCAGCGGCACGTCGCCGCCCGGATAGTCCAGTTGCCGGTAGGCCGGGTCGTAGCCCAGGGTCACGCCCACCTGGGCACGCGCCGCATCCACCAGTCGCTGCGGTTCGACCGCAGCGGCCGCCGCCAGTGGCAGTCCGAGCATGGCGAGCAGCAACAGGCGGCGCAGCGCGCCGGATACGTCCTTGTCCATCCTTTTCCTCCTAGGCGCCCGCGGGCGCGTCCTGGTCCTTCCCGTATCCCAGCGGATACAGCAGTTCTTCCTTGTAGCCGGCCCAGACCCGGATGGCGTCCGGGAAGCTGTCGTCCAGCGCCGGGTCGCCGCTGTCGACCAGCAACGGGCGGCCCCCGAGGGTCCCCAGCTTGCGCTTGGTGGCGACCACCCGCATGCGCTCCAGGCCGATGGCGCGCAACACCCGGGGACTGATCTGCTGGTTGCCGCGACCGATCACGTGGCCCTGGCCGCCGATGGCGGTGACCAGCAGGAACGCCGGATGACCGTCCACCAGTTCGAACAGCCGCGCCTCGTCGACGTCGCGGGCGAGCACCGCGCCATTCTCCAGCACGTCGACGCCCAGCAGGGTGGTTTCCAGGCCGAGATTGCGCGCCAGGCCATGCAGGGTCGAGCCCGGTCCGAGCACATAGCGCACACCGTCTTCCCAGCTTTCCGCCAGCCAGTCGGCGAGGTCCACCAGCACC
Source organism: Pseudomonas sp. HMSC067G02 (assembly GCF_001813485.1). Taxonomy (NCBI): domain Bacteria; kingdom Pseudomonadati; phylum Pseudomonadota; class Gammaproteobacteria; order Pseudomonadales; family Pseudomonadaceae; genus Pseudomonas; species Pseudomonas sp. HMSC067G02. The sequence goes on along the minus strand of NZ_KV812708.1, from coordinate 18,184 downwards.
AGCTCCTCGGACTCCATCCCTGCCTGCTTCACGTGCTGCATGAAGTGGCCCTCCTCCGGCACCGTCATCTCGCCGTACCAACGCGCGGCGACGCGGCCGGCGCGCAGCGCCTCTTCGTCGAGGTCGCGCACCTCGCCGCTGGCCAGGCGCACCAGGCCGCCCTCGACCAGGCGCCTGGCCAATTCGCCGGCCGCGCGCGGACTGATGGCATAGACCCCGGAGTGGATCTTCACCCCGGCCGGAATGCCGAGCACCGGCTGTTGCTCGCGCACCACCCCGGCAACATCCCGTGCTGTGCCATCACCACCGGCGAACAGGATCAGGGCGACGCCGGCCTCCTGCAAACGCTCGACCGCCAACCGGGTATCCGCCGCGCTGCTGACCGCTCCCTGCCACTCGCCGAGCAGGCGATGGCGGAAGCCCATGCGCTCGAGCAACTCGCCGCCCATGGCCCCGGGAAAGGTCAGGAACTCGATCTTCTCGACCAGCGGCAACAGGCACTCCAGGGCTATCCGGGTGCGCTCCAGCGCACGTGGTTCGGCGCCTCTGGCCAGGGCCTCGGCGGCCACCCCGTCGCTGCCCTTCAAGGCGACCGGGCCACCCAGCCCGGCCAAGGGATTGACCACCAACCCCAGGCGAAACATGTCCATACTCATCCTCGGGCGAACTCCAGGACGCCCACACCGGTCGGACCACTATAACCAGAAAAACCCAGCGGTAGCCGGCAAGCTGGCACGCCGGCTGCAAGATTGCTATGGTCCATGGCTTTCGCGTTGGAGCGGCACGACATCCGCCGTTTGTCACGGCGGTTTCATCTGCGCTCCCTAGACTGCCGATAAACCTGATGAGGAGACGGGCAATGAATTCGCAACACACCGATACCGCCAAGCGCCGCGTGATCCCCTTCAATACGCAGCAGCACAGCGGTGGCGCCATCATCGACGCCCAGGGCCGGGAAATCCCGATCACCGAGGTGATGATCCAGCGCGCCTGCCGCGAGCTGGACAGGTCCCTGGAGCAGGAACAGAAGCAGGCCTGAGTGCCCGCCAGCACGACTTCGAAGCCCGGCATCCGCCGGGCTTTTTTTCGCTTGCGCGAAGCCGCGCCCTAGCTCGGCGCCGACAGGTCCTCGCCGACCAGGTCGAGGAAGGTCTCGACGATCCGCCGCGAGCGCTGTTCGCGCAGGCACACCAGGGTCTCGGTCAGGCGTCGCTGGCAATCGACGATGGGCAGCGCATGGACCCGCGTGTCGGCGCCGAACTCCGCGGCCGACACCACCCCCACGCCGATCCCCGCCACCACCGCCTCGCGCGAGGCCTCGCGGCCCTCGACCTGGATCGCCGGGCGGATCCGCAGGCCGGCGCGGCTCATCTCCTCCTCCAGGGTCTGGCGGGTCACCGAGCCCTGCTCGCGCAGCACCAGCGGCATGTCGTCGAGATCGGCGAGGCGGATCGACTCGCGCCCGGCCCACGGATGGCTGAGCGAAACGAAGGCGACGATCGGATCGTTGCGCAGGGTCAGCGAAAGCAACCGCTCGTCGCTGACGTCCCGGCCCAACAGGGCCAGGTCGGCCTGGTAGCTGAACAGTCGCTGCAGAGACTCGTCGGTATTGCCGGTCTCCACCCGCACCGCGATACCCGGATAGCGCTCGCAGAAACGCGCGATCTGCGGCAATACGTGCACCGGCGCATCCACCGCCAGGGTCAGGGTGCCGGTCCGCAGGGCGCTGGAGGCGGACAACAGCTCCTCCGCCTCGGCCTCGATCGCGAACAGCCGCTGGGTCACCGCGAGCAGGCGCTCGCCCAGTTCGCTCAGGCGCACCGAGCGCTTGTTACGGTGGAACAGCAGAACGCCGTAACGCTCCTCCAGCTTGCGCACCTGGTCGGAAACCGCCGGCTGGGTGAGAAACAGGCGCTCGGCGGCGCGCGTGAAGCTGCCGTACACGGCGACCGCATGGAAAGCCTTCAACTGCGCATGGGATACCGACATGGACCTTCACCACTCCAGGCAGGACAAGGGGTTCCGCGCCATGGGCGGCGCACACGGGGATGACCGTTCGGTCAACTTCCTCGACCCACGCCGCGCCAGGCCTACGGATAAACAAGTAAAACTTATATTTAAAATTTGATAAATCGATTTCATTTATTTATCCGGAATTGTTTCCATCCCTTCACCACAGCGCGCCAGCGCCTCGGCAGCCAGCCCCTGCCTGGGCATCCGCAACCCTTACCCAGGAGGTGAAGCCGACTCCAGATCCCTCTGACCAGGCACCGCGACATGGCGGTGCGGAAGTGCTCATCAGAACAACAACAAGGCGTGTTCCCCTCACACCTGCCGGCACCGATAACAAGATCGAGGTCAGAACCATGAATCAACGTCCCGGGACGGCGCTGCCGTCCTATCCCGTGTCCAGCTTCCAGCGCTGGCGCCTGCAGATATTCGCGATCACCTGGCTGGCCTACGCCGCCTTCTATTTCACCCGCAAGGCCTTTTCCGTCGCCAAGCTCGGCATCGCCGAAGATCCGGGCTTCCAGTTGGACAAGATGGCGATGGCCGATCTCGACGCCATCTACCTCGCCGCCTATGCCGTCGGCCAGTTCACCTGGGGCGTGCTGGCCGACCGCTTCGGCCCGCGCATCGTGGTGTTCGGCGGCCTGCTGATCTCCGCACTGGCCGCGCTGGTCATGGGCACCTTCGCCACCCTGCCGATCTTCGCCACTTGCATGGTGGTCCAGGGACTGGCGCAGTCCACCGGCTGGTCGGGGCTGTGCAAGAACATCGGCAGTTTCTTCGCCACTCACGAACGCGGTCGGGTGCTCGGCCTGTGGAGCACCTGCTACGCCTTCGGCGGCCTGGTCGCCTCGCCGTTCGCCGGCTGGTGGGCGTACAGCGTGTTCGGTACCTGGCACGCGGCGTTCTACTCCAGCGCCGCGGTGGTCGGCGGCGTGGCCCTGCTGTTCCTGTTGTTGCAGCGCAACCGCCCGGAGGACGTCGGCCATCCACCCGTCGAACCGCAGGTCGCGAGCGAGGCCGTGCGCTATGCCGGCTTCAGGCCGGAAGGCGGCAACGGCGGCAGCCTGCAGGTACTCGCCAAGGTGGTGCGCAACCGCACGGTGCTCTGCCTCGGCCTGGCCTACTTCCTGCTCAAGCCGGCGCGCTACGCGA
>NZ_KV812708.1:0-14919 GCF_001813485.1 Pseudomonas sp. HMSC067G02 | reverse complement strand
ACTTCCTGCTCAAGCCGGCGCGCTACGCGATCCTCCTGTGGGGACCGGTGATCGTCTACGAACGCATGCCGGCGCTCGGCAAGGTCGGCGCGGCGATCGTTCCCACCGCCTTCGAGGTAGCCGGCCTGCTCGGCCCGATCCTGATCGGCTTCGCCTCGGACAAGCTGTTCGGCGCACGGCGCATGCCGGCCTGCGTGATCAGCCTGCTGGCGCTGACCGTCTGCCTGGCACTGTTCGTCCCGGCGATGACCACCGGCAGCATTCCGATAGTGGTCGGCCTGCTGTTCATGATGGGACTGACCCTGTACGGCCCGGACTCGATGATCTGCGGCTCCGCCGCCATCGACTTCGGCACCGGCGAGGCCGCCGGCACCGCCTCCGGCTTCGTCAATGGCTGCGGTTCGGTGGGCGCGATCCTCGGTGGCCTGCTGCCCGGCTATTTCGACACCTACACGGTGTTCATCGGCTTCACCGTCGCCGCCCTGATCGCCACCGCGGTGCTCCTCCCGCACTGGAACAGCCGACCCGACGGTGTCGTGAAAGGCCACAGGAACATCCCCAGCCTGGGGGACTTCCGCCCGATCCGCTCCTGACTCCGGCGCGCCCGCCGTGCCACCAGCGTCTTTTCAAGCCAGGGAAACCCTCATGCATATCGAACGCTTCGAAGTCGTCAAACGCCGGGCCGAAATGGCCCTGCACGGCAACACCCTCTACATCGGCGGCCAGGTCGCCGACGATCCCAGCGGTGACATCCAGGACCAGACCCGCCAGGTCCTGGAGAACATCGACCGGCTGCTCCAGAGCGTCGGCAGCGACCGCGGCCAGGTGCTCTCGGTACGCATCCTGCTCGCCCACCGCGAGGACTACGCCGGTCTCAACCAGGTCTGGGACCAGTGGTTTCCCGAAGGCCGGGCGCCGACCCGCGCCTGTAGCCTGGCCGAGTTGATCGACCCGCGCTGGCGGGTGGAAATGATCGTCGTCGCCGCCCGTCCGCAGTGAGAGCACAGCCATGACCTTCCGACCCTTCTGGCTGGACCAGGCCCTACGCTCCGAACATGCGGCCCCCTGCCCGCCGCTGGCCGGCGATACCCGCGCCGACCTGTGCATCGTCGGCGGCGGCTACACCGGCCTGTGGACCGCCATCATGCTCAAGGAGCACGATCCCGGGCTCGACGTGGTGCTGGTCGAGGCCGACCTCTGCGGCGCCGGCGCCAGCGGCCGCAACGGCGGCTGCGCGCTGTCCTGGTCGGCCAAGTTCTTCACCCTGGAACGGCTGTTCGGGCTCACCGAGGCGATCCGCCTGGTCAAGGCCTCCGAGGACAGCATCCGGGCCATCGGCGCCTTCTGCCAGCGCTACGACGTCGAGGCCGACTACCGGCTGGACGGCACCCTCTATACCGCCACCAACCCGGCCCAGGTCGGCAGCACCGACAGCGTGATCGCCGCCCTGGAACGCCATGGCATCAACTCCTTCGCCAAGCGCCCGCTGGCCGACGTGCAACGCCTGGCCGGCTCGCGCCGGCACCTGGAAGGCTGGTTCTCGCCGGCTGCCGCGACGGTGCAGCCAGGCAAGCTGGTTCGCGGCCTGCGCCGGGTCGCCCTGCAACTGGGGGTACGCCTGTACGAAGGTACGCCGATGCGAGGACTGGAGCACGGCCGCCCGGCGGAAGTGATCACCCCCCACGGGCGGGTCGTCGCCGACCGCGTGGTGCTGGCGCTGAACGCCTGGATGGCGAGGGCCTTCCCGCAGTTCGAACGCAGCGTGGCGATCGTCTCCAGCGACATGCTCATCACCGAGCCACGACCGGACCTGCTGCAGGAGATCGGCCTGACCAGCGGGGTCAGCGTGCTCGACTCGCGGATCTTCGTGCATTACTACCACAACACCCCGGACGGCCGGCTGATGCTCGGCAAGGGCGGCAACACCTTCGCCTACGGCGGACGCATGCTGCCGGTGTTCGACCGCCCCTCACCGTATCTCGGGCAACTACGCGGCAGTTTGCGGGAGTTCTTCCCCGAGTTCGCCGAGGTCGCCATCGAAGCCAGCTGGAACGGTCCATCGGATCGCTCGGTGACCGGCCTGCCGTTCTTCGGCCGGCTCGACGGCCGCGACAATGTGTTCTACGGCTTCGGCTACTCCGGCAGCGGCGTCGGCCCATGCCACATGGGCGGGCAGATCCTTTCTTCGCTGGCGCTCGGCCTGGACAATCCCTGGACCCGTTCGCCGCTGACCCAGGGACCGCTCGGTCGCTTCCCGCCGGAGCCGATCCGCTATGTCGGTTCGCTGATGGTGCGCAACGCGATCCGCCGCAAGGAGCGCGCCGAAGACGTCGGCCGGCGCCCGCGTCATCTCGACGTACGCCTGGCCAGGTTCGCCGCCGCCGCGGGCAAGGCCGACAAGGGGTGAGCCGCTTTCCGGGCGCCTCTTCAGCCCATTCGGGGGCGCCCTTCTTTTTCCTTCGGTTTCGATTTCGCTCAAGCAAAGGTCGTAAAAAGCGCATTTAATTCACCCGTCAGCCTGTGCGAGGCTGTTCCAACCCCTGGCCCAGTTTTCCTTCATGCACCTACCGACGACGCGCACCCTGCCCTACCAGCCTTCCGCCAACCCGGCCGGAACGCCCGCGCGTCTACCCCGCAAGCACAGCCGCTGGCTGGAACTGGAGCCGCTCGCCCTCCCTCTCGAACTGGCCTTCTGGGCGCTCTGGCATTGCCGCCACGCGCGTCCGCCGGACGCTCGTCACGCCTGATTTCCCTCCGGCCCCGCGCAACGGCGGGGCCGGCCTGCCGCTTGCATGCCGTTCCGCGACGCTGCCGTCGCCGGAGCGCCGCTGCGAGCGTCGCGACGCTACCGGACAAGACCGACAAGAGAGCCCCATGAACTTCGCCTGCGAACAAGAAGCCCAGGATTTCCTGGCCGCCAATCCCGATATCGAACTCTTCGAACTGTTCATTCTCGACGCCAACGGCGTGCCGCGCGGCAAGCTGCTGCACCGCGACGAACTGCTGGCCGTCTACCGCAGCGGCCGGCCGCTGCCGAGCACCATCCTGGGGCTGACGATGAACGGCGAGGATGTCGAGGACTCCGGCCTGGTCTGGGACGTCGGCGACATCGACTGCCGCGCCTACCCCCTGTCCGGCAGCCTGGTGCGCCTGCCCTGGCGGCAGATCCCGACGGCGGCGGTGCAGGTCAGCATGCACCCGAGCGAGGGCCTGCCCGCCAGCATCGCCGATCCGCGGCACCTCCTGGTGCGCACCATCGACGCGCTGAAGAGCGAGGGCTATCACCCGGTGATGGCCGCCGAGCTGGAGTTCTACCTGCTCGACCGTGAGCGCGACGCCAACGGCCGCCCGCAACCGGCTCGCGACGCCGATGGCGGCCGCCCGCGGGCGACCCAGGTCTACGGCCTGCGTGAACTGGAGCAGATCGAGCCATTCCTCGCCGACCTCTATGCCGCATGCAAGGCGCAGGGCCTGCCGGCACGCACAGCGATCTCGGAATACGCCCCGGGCCAGGTGGAAATCACCCTCGACCACGGCGACGCCCTCGCCGCCATGGACCAGGCGATCCGCTACAAGCGCCTGGTCAAGGGCGTCGCGCACAAGCACGGAATGCTCGCCTGTTTCATGGCCAAGCCGTTCGACGACCTGGCCGGCACCGGCATGCACCTGCACGTCAGCCTGGCCGACGAACAAGGCCACAACCTGTTCGCCAGCGACGACCCCGCCGGCACGCCGTTGCTGCGCCAGGCGGTCGGCGGCATGCTCGCCAGCCTGCTCGACTCGCTCCTGCTGTTCTGTCCCAACGCCAACTCCTACCGGCGCTTCCAGGCCAACAGCTACGCGCCGCTGGCGCAGACCTGGGGCGTCGACAACCGCACCGTGAGCCTGCGCGTGCCGGGCGGCCCGGCCTCCAGTCGGCATATCGAGCACCGCATCTGCGGCGCCGACGCCAACCCCTACCTGGCCGCCGCGGCGCTTCTCGCCGGGGTCCACCGCGGCATCCGCGAAGGCATCGATCCGGGCGCGCCGGTGGAGGGCAATGGCTACGCCCAGGCCGGCAAGCGCCTACCCACCGACTGGCTGACCGCCCTCGACGCCCTGCAAGGCTCCGAGTGGGCGCGGGAAGCCTTCGGCGAGCCGTTCCTCGGCGTCTACCTGGCGGTGAAGCGCGCGGAATACCGGCAATTCATGGGCGAGGTCGGCGAGCAGGACTGGCGCTGGTACCTGACCCAGGCCTGAGCCACCCCGGACCCGCCCGCATACGGCGGCGCGCCGGCAGGACGCGCCGCACTGGAACAAGGAATACCCGATGAACGCAGCAATCCATCCCCGTCCGGCCGCGGAACGCGCGCCGTCCTACTACGCCGCCACGCTCAACGAGGAAACCGACTATCCGACCCTGCTGGGCGCGGTGACGGTCGACATCGCCATCATCGGCGGCGGCTTCACCGGCGTCGCCACGGCGGTCGAACTGGCCGAGCGTGGCTACAAGGTGGCCCTGGTCGAGACCCATCGCATCGGCTGGGGCGCCAGCGGGCGCAACGGCGGCCAGGTCACCGGCAGCCTGTCCGGCGACGCGGCGATGCACAAGCAGATGCGCCAGTGGCTGGGCGCCGAGGTCGAGGACTTCATCTGGCACCTGCGCTGGCGCGGCCATGAGATCATCCGCCAGCGGGTGGAGAAGTACGGCATCGCCTGCGACCTTCGCCATGGCCACCTGCACGCGGCGATGAAGGCCAGCCACATGGGCGAGCTGCAGGCCTCCTACGAGGAGGCGGTGCGCCGCGGCATGGGCGACCAGGTGCTCCTACTGGACAAGGCCGGCGTCCAGGCCCACCTGGAGACCGAGCTGTATTGCGGCGCGCTGAAGAACACCCGCAACATGCACCTGCACCCGCTCAACCTGTGTATCGGCGAGGCCAGGGCGGCGGCCGGCCTCGGCGCGCTGATCTTCGAACATTCCGAGGTCCTGGATATCGTCCACGGCCCGCGGCCGGCGGTGATCACCCGCGAGGGAAGGATCGAGGCGCAGCAGATCCTGCTTGCCGGCGATGTCTACCACAAGCTCGAACGCAGGCAGCTCAAGGGCATGATCTTCCCGGCCATGGGCGGAATCGTCACCACCCGGCCGCTGGGCGAGCTGGCACGGGAGATCAACCCGCAGGGGCTGGCGGTCTACGATTGCCGCTTCGTCCTCGATTACTACCGCCCCACCGCCGACGGCCGCCTGCTGTTCGGCGGCGGCGCCAACTACTCGGGCCGCGACTCGCGGGACATCGCCGCCGAGCTGCGGCCATGCATCGAGCGCACCTTCCCGCGCCTGAAGGGCGTGGAGATCGAGTTCCAGTGGAGTTGCGCCATGGGCATCGTGATGAACCGCATCCCCCAGCTCGGCAAGCTCTCCGACAACGTCTGGTACTGCCAGGGCTACTCGGGGCATGGCGTGGCCACCAGCCACATCATGGGCGAGATCATGGCCAAGGCGATGAGCGGGAGCCTGGAGCAGTTCGACACCTTCGCCCGTTGCAAGCACCTCAAGGTGCCGCTGGGCGACCTCTTCGGCAATCCGATGCTGGCCGCCGGGATGTGGTACTACCAGCTCATGGAGAAGCTGCGCTGAAGCGCGTGGGATGGCGGGGTCCGCGGAAGGCCTAGTCGGCCTTCTTGCGGATCCAGTAGAGATAGGTGCCCGCCTCTTCCTGCTGCTCGACCAGCTCGTGACCGAGGAACACGCAGAACTTGGGGATGTCGCGGCGGGTCGAGGGATCGGTGGCGATCACCTTGAGCAGGCCGCCGGGCGCCAGGTCGCGGACCTTGTTGTGCAGCATCATCACCGGCTCGGGACAGTTCAGGCCGGTGGCGTCGAGAATGGCGTCGACAGAATGGGTCATCGGGAAACTCCGCAACAGAATCCGCGCATTGTCGCGCATGCGGCGCGGCCGGTCACCTGTCCCCGGCCGGAATGCCGCCGCCCCTCAGCGTTCAAGGCGGCGTAGATGGCAGGTCACTTCCTCGCGGTCGTGATACAGCTGCTTGCAGCCGATCGCTACCTTCAGGCCGCGCGCGTCGAAGCTCTCGCGCAGGCGCTGGAGGATCTTGCGCACCTCGGCGTAGCGCTGCTTCATCGGCAGCTTGAGGTTGACCACCGCCTCGCGGCAAAGCCCTTCGCCGATCCAGGTCTCGATCAACGCACCGGTGCGTGCCGGCTTCTCGACGATGTCGCAGACCATCCAGTCGACCCGCTGGCGCGGGCGGTACTGGTAGCCGTCGACCTTCTGGTGGTCGACCAGCCCGGAATACATCAGGTTCTCCGCCATCGGCCCGTTGTCCACGGCGGTCACCCGCATCTCCCGGTTAACCAGTTGCCAGGTCCAGCCGCCCGGCGCCGCGCCGAGGTCCACGGCGAGCATATCCGGCGCCAGGCGCTTGTCCCATTCGCTGCGCGGGATGAACTGGTGCCAGGCTTCCTCCAGCTTCAGCGTCGAACGGCTCGGCGCCTCGCGGGGAAACTTCAGGCGCGGGATGCCCATCGGCCAGAGCGCGCTGTTGCGCGGCTCGGCGAGGCCGACGAAGACCTCCCGGCCGGAGCGGAAGGTCAGCAGCAGGCGCGGCAGCGCCGGGTCCTCCTGCAACCGCCCGGCCTTCACCAGCGCGGCGCGCAGCGGTTTCTCGAACTTGCGGCAGAAGGTCGAGACCTCCTTGCCGGCATTGGTGTCCAGCACCTCCAGCCAGAGGCTGCCGCAGACCGGATAACTCGCCAGTTCCGCCAGCAGCACCTCGATGCGCTGGCTTTCCGGCAATTCGATGAAGCCGGGTCCGCGCGCCCACTGGCGCGGGAAGATCAAGTCGGCGAAACGCAGGCGGCGCATCAGGCGCTCGGCGCCGTCGGCGTCCTGGCAGACGAACTCGACGTGGGCGCTGGCCGGCTTGCTCTTGGCGTAGCCGGGAATCTCGAGAGTGGCTGCATGCTCGGCGATTTCGGCGCAGACTTCACCTTCGAAGCCTGGCCGGCAGTGCATCAACAGGGTATTCATGGGGTTGTCTCCTTGGCCGCGCACTATAGTGCCGGGCATGCCTCAAGGGAACTGCAGCGACCGTTCGTCGGTCCAGTGTATATGGCAGGAGCCCTCGAGCCGGTCTAGCTTGAAGGTTTCGAACAACGCTATCCCAAAGTCTGACTCTCGCCAGCGGCCGGTACCGATGGGATCGGGCCACCGCGCATTACCGAGGTAACGGCACCCTGGCGTCCGCGGACGCCGCGGGTCCCGGGCGAAGCCAGGCACTATCGGCTCGACGACGGGCCTGGCGTCAGGACGAGGCCAGGCCCGCCGCCCCCGGGCCCGCCGTGAGGAAATCAGAAATGCCTGCTTTGGACAGCCTGAAAACCCTTCGCAGTCTCGCTGTGGACGGCAAGACCTACCACTACTACAGCCTCCCGGAAGCCGCCCGGACCCTGGGCGATCTCGGCAAGCTGCCGATGTCGCTGAAGGTCCTGCTGGAAAACCTCCTGCGCTGGGAGGACGGCAGCACCGTCACCGGCGACGACCTCAAGGCCCTCGCCGGCTGGCTCAGGGAGCGCCGTTCCGACCGCGAGATCCAGTACCGCCCGGCGCGGGTCCTGATGCAGGACTTCACCGGGGTGCCCGCGGTGGTCGACCTGGCCGCCATGCGCGCGGCCATGGCCAAGGCCGGCGGCGACCCGCAGAAGATCAACCCGCTGTCGCCGGTGGACCTGGTCATCGACCACTCGGTGATGGTCGACAAGTTCGCCAGCGAATCGGCCTTCGAACAGAACGTCGAGATCGAGATGCAGCGCAACGGCGAACGCTACGCCTTCCTGCGCTGGGGCCAGAACGCCTTCGACAATTTCAGCGTGGTACCGCCGGGCACCGGCATCTGCCACCAGGTCAACCTGGAGTACCTGGGCCGCACGGTCTGGACCAAGGAAGAGGATGGCAGGACCTACGCCTTCCCCGACACCCTGGTCGGCACCGACTCCCACACCACCATGATCAACGGCCTCGGCGTGCTCGGCTGGGGCGTCGGCGGCATCGAGGCGGAAGCCGCCATGCTCGGCCAGCCGGTATCGATGCTGATCCCCGAGGTCATCGGCTTCAAGCTCACCGGCAAGCTGCGCGAGGGCATCACCGCCACCGACCTGGTGCTGACCGTCACGCAGATGCTGCGCAAGAAGGGCGTGGTGGGGAAATTCGTCGAGTTCTATGGCGACGGCCTGGCCGACCTGCCCCTGGCGGACCGCGCCACCATCGCCAACATGGCCCCGGAATACGGCGCCACCTGCGGCTTCTTCCCGGTGGACGAGATCACCCTCGGCTACCTGCGCCTGTCCGGACGCCCGGAAAGCACGGTCAAGCTGGTCGAGGCCTACAGCAAGGAACAGGGCCTGTGGCGCGAGAAGGGCCACGAGCCGGTGTTCACCGACACCCTGCACCTGGACATGGGCGAAGTCGAGGCCAGCCTGGCCGGACCGAAGCGCCCGCAGGACCGCGTGGCCCTGCAGAACGTCGCCAGCGCCTTCAACGAGTTCCTCGGCCTGCAACTGCATCCCTCCAGCACCGAAGAAGGCCGCCTGCTCAGCGAGGGCGGCGGCGGCACCGCGGTCGGCGCCAACGCCGCCTTCGGCGAGATCGACTACCAGCACGACGGCCAGACCCACCGCCTGAAGAACGGCGCGGTGGTGATCGCCGCCATCACCTCCTGCACCAACACCTCCAACCCCAGCGTGATGATGGCCGCCGGCCTGCTGGCGAAGAAGGCGGTGGAGAAAGGCCTGCAACGCAAGCCCTGGGTGAAGAGTTCGCTGGCGCCGGGCTCCAAGGTGGTCACCGACTACTTCAAGGCCGCCGGCCTGACCCGCTACCTCGACGAACTCGGCTTCGACCTGGTCGGCTACGGCTGCACCACCTGCATCGGCAACTCCGGGCCGCTGCTGGAGCCGATCGAGAAAGCCATCCAGCAGGCCGACCTGACCGTCGCCTCGGTACTCTCCGGCAACCGTAACTTCGAAGGCCGCGTGCACCCGTTGGTGAAGACCAACTGGCTGGCCTCGCCGCCGCTGGTGGTGGCCTACGCCCTGGCCGGCAGCGTGCGGATCAACCTCAGCGAGGAACCGCTGGGCACCGGCAAGGACGGCCAGCCGGTCTACCTGAAGGACATCTGGCCGAGCCAGAAGGAAATCGCCGAGGCGATCCAGAAGGTCGACACCGAGATGTTCCACAAGGAGTACGCCGAGGTCTTCGCCGGCGACGAGAAATGGCAGGCGATCCAGGTGCCGCAGTCGGACACCTACGAGTGGCAGGCCGACTCCACCTACATCCAGCATCCACCCTTCTTCGAACACATCGCCGAGGCGCCGCCGGCCATCGCCGACGTCGAGCAGGCACGGGTGCTGGCGGTGCTGGGCGACTCGGTGACCACCGACCACATCTCCCCCGCCGGCAACATCAAGGCCGACAGCCCGGCCGGCCGCTACCTGCGCGAGCACGGCGTGGAACCGAAGGACTTCAACTCCTACGGCTCCCGTCGCGGCAACCATGAGGTGATGATGCGCGGCACCTTCGCCAACATCCGCATCAAGAACGAGATGCTCGGCGGCGAGGAAGGCGGCAATACCCTGTACGTGCCCAGTGGCGAGAAACTGGCGATCTACGACGCGGCCATGCGCTACCAGCAGGACGGCACCCCGCTGGTGATCGTCGCCGGCAAGGAATACGGCACCGGCTCGTCGCGCGACTGGGCGGCCAAGGGTACCAACCTGCTGGGCGTAAAGGCGGTGATCGCGGAGAGCTTCGAGCGCATCCACCGCTCCAACCTGGTCGGCATGGGCGTGCTGCCGTTGCAGTTCGAGAACGGCCAGGACCGCAAGAGCCTGAAGCTGACCGGCAAGGAGGTGCTGAACATCCGCGGCCTCGGCGGCGAACTCAAGCCGCACATGCCGCTCAGCGTGGAAGTGACCCGCGAGGACGGCAGCCAGGACAGCTTCAAGGTCCTTTGCCGCATCGACACCCTCAACGAGGTCGAGTACTTCAAGGCCGGCGGCATCCTCCACTACGTGCTGCGCAGCATGCTCTGAGGCAGCGGCGGTACGCGCGGAGGGGTGGCTTCGGCCACCCCTTTTTCATTCCGGCGCCCGGGGCGGCGGGCGCTTCGCAGGGCGAACAACGCCCCGGCGTCATCCGCCGATACCCCGCAGGACCGGCGAATGGCCGCCTCGCGCTTATCCGCCAAGCCCCTCCCCAGCCCATGCGCGCCGCCGGGAATGACACGAAACCGTAACGTATTGACCTCCATCAGCGAATCCGCCATCTATCCGACCACGTGGTCGGTTCTCATGCTTTGGGTCAATAGCTATCTGTTTTTCCTCGTGAAAGCATTCACAAATCCCTCATGTGAAAGGCGTTTTCGCCGATGCAGAGGTAAATGCTTCACTTGTTTTGGAAGGCCCATGCGCAACAATCAACCGATCACCCAGCACGAGCGCGTCTATCCGGCGGAGCAACGCCTGATCACCACCACCAATCTCAAAGGCATCATTACCTACTGCAATGAAGCCTTCATCGACATCAGCGGCTTCAGTCGCGAGGAGTTGATGTCCGCGCCGCACAATCTGATCCGTCACCCCGACGTCCCGCCGGCGGTGTTCGCCCACATGTGGACCACCCTCAAAGCCGGCCGCCCGTGGATGGGGATCGTCAAGAACCGCTGCAAGAACGGCGACCACTACTGGGTCAGCGCCTATGTCACGCCGATCTACGACCAGGGCGCGGTGGTCGGCTACGAGTCGGTGCGGGTCAAGCCGACCGCCGAACAGATCCAGCGCGCCGAGGCCCTCTACCGTCGCCTCGGCGCCGGCAAGCCGGCGATCCCCCGGCGCGACCGCTGGCTGCCGGTACTGCTCGACTGGCTGCCGTTCATCCTGATCAGCCAGATCGGCTTCCTCATCGGTATCTGGCTGAACTCCTGGTGGGGCTTCATCCTCGCCGGCCTGCTCGCCGTTCCGCTCGGCCTGGCCGGACTGCGCTGGCAGAAGCGCGGGCTGAAGCGCCTGATGCGGCTCGCCGAACAGACCACCTCCGACCCGCTGATCGCGCAGATGTACACCGACAGCCGCGGCGACCAGGCGCGCCTGGAAATGGCCATCCTCAGCCAGGACGCGCGCCTGAAGACCTGCCTGACGCGCCTGCAGGACACCGCCGAATACCTCACCGAACAGGCGCGCCAGGCCGACACCCTGGCCCACCACAGCTCCGCCGGTCTGGAACAGCAGCGCGCAGAGACCGAACAGGTGGCCACCGCGGTCAACGAGATGGCCGCCACCACCCAGGAAGTGGCGAACAATGTCCAGTTGACCGCCGACGCCACACAGAAGGCCAACGAACTGACCTCGCGCGGCCGCGACATCGCCGCGGAGACGCGCAACGCCATCCAGCGCCTGTCGGAGTCGGTGGGCGAGACCGGGGCCGCGGTGAGTCGCCTGGCCCAGGACAGCAACGAGATCGGCGGCGTGGTCGATGTGATCAAGGGCATCGCCGACCAGACCAACCTGCTCGCCCTCAACGCCGCCATCGAGGCGGCGCGGGCCGGCGACCAGGGACGCGGCTTCGCCGTGGTGGCCGACGAAGTGCGCTCGCTGGCGCAACGCACCGCGGCCTCCACCGAGCAGATCCACCATCTGATCGCCAAGTTGCAGAACACCGCCAACGATGCGGTACATACCATGGAGAGCGGCCTGCAGCAGGCCGAAGCCGGGGTCCAGCGGGTGCTGGAAGCCGACAGCGCGCTGGTCGGCATCAGCGAGGCGGTCAGCAACATCACCGAGATGACCACCCAGATCGCCGCCGCCGCGGAGGAACAGAGCGCGGTGGCCGAGGAAATCAACCGCAACATCAGCACCATCGCCGCCCTGGCCGAGCAGACCTCCGACGAGGCGCTGCGCACGGCGAAACTGAGCGAGGAACTGACCACCACCGCGCAGAGCCAGTATTCCCTGGTCGAGCGCTTCAACCGCTGAGATCAGGCCGCGGGGAGGAAGCTCCCCGCGCCTGCCGTCACTTGAAGTCCCATTGCATCTGCGCCGGGATGCTCACCGCGCTTGACGACTGCACGCAGACGTCGAGGTAGTCGGTGAAGCGCGGTGGCGCGGAGATCCCCTCCTCAAGCAGACGGCTGTTGTCGAACAGGTAGTTGAGGTCGGCAAAGCCGCTGTACAAGCGCAACGCGCGCAGGACCAGACGCGGATTGGCCGGGCCGATGCGCGACTCGAAGCTCTTCGCCAGTTCCTTGAGGTCGTCCACCTCCACCTTGCGGTAGCGCTCGCCTACCGGCGCCGCCCCGTTGGCGCGGGCGAAGGCCTCGTCGATCTCGCCGAAGGTGCAGGCCGCGCGATGGCCGGCGGAGATATGGTAGAGGCTGTGCCCCAGGCACGGCTTCAGCGCCAGGCCGATCAGCGCCTCGGCGCAGTAGTCGACCGGGATCACGTCGATCTGCTCGTCCAGGCCGCAGGTGAAGCTTTCCAGGGCGAAGCCCATGCGGAAGACCCAGAAGATGCTGCCGGAGGCCTGGCAGCCAAGGGTACGGTGGCCCACCACGATGGATGGCCGCGCTACCACCAGGGGCAGGCCCGGCAGTTCCTCGCGCATGCGCCGCTCGATTTCCGCCTTGGACGCGGTGTAGTCCACCAGTTGCTGCTCCGCCGCCGGGAATTCCCAGGACTCGCTGATCGGCGACTCTCGCTGCGGTCCGCAGCACATCGCGGTACCGACGTGGAGGAAACGCTTCAGTCGCTTCGAACGGCTCAGCACGTCGGCGAAGGCGAAAGTGCCGTCGACGTTGACCGGCCAGATGGTCGGGTTCTTCGAGAACGACGCTACGGCGGCGCAATTGATCACCCGCTCCACCTGCATCAGGCGCGGCGTCTCGCGGGCCAGCCAGGAGGTGTCGAGGAAATCGCCGCAGAGGATCTGCTCCGCCCGCAGTGCCAGGCAGTCGGCTTCGTCGACGCCATGCATCAGCAGGTTGCCGCGCAGGCGTTCGAGCCCCTGCTGGCGGGATTCGGCGCGGACCAGGAAGGACAGGTTGGCGCCGTGCCCGGCGGCGATCAGCTGGGCGGCGACCGAACCGCCGAGAAAGCCGGTGGCCCCCGTCAGCAGGATGCGTTCGCGGGTATCGATAGCGGTGATCTGCTCACCGTCGGCATGCATGTTCATGTCTTCCCCCCTCAGAGAAGTCAGTCGCCCACGCCTCGATGCGAGGGTGGTTGCGCCGCAGCTTATGAGGGGATGCCTTAAGGAACCGTTAATGGCCCTGGAGCCCGCGAAGGAAGCCGGCCACCTCCCGCGCCGTTGCCGCCAGGTGCTGCTCGTGGGTCAGGCCGGAGGCCTTCAGCGGCTTGAGGTCGTGGTCCGCCGCGGCCAGCCAGTGCAGGCGGATCGTCGGCGCCAGCGCATAGCCCGCCACCGCCTCGCGGTTGCCCAGGGCGTCGCGCTCGCCCTGGACGATCAGGGTCGGCGTGCGCAGCCCGGCGAGGTGCGCGACCCGCGGCTTCTCCGGCTTGCCGGCGGCGTAGAACGGGTAGCCGAGGCAGACCAGGGCATCCGCGCCCAGCTCGTCGGCCAGCAGGCTGGCCATGCGCCCGCCCATCGACTTGCCGCCCAGGGCCAAGGGCCCGTCCAGGGTCTCGCGGACCTGCGCATGGACTCGCCGCCAGCAGTCGAGCAACTGCGCCTGCGGATTCGGCGGACGCTTGCGGCCGTCCTCGCGGCGCTGGGCCATGTAGGGAAACTCGAAGCGCGCGACGGCGATGCCCTGGGCGGCGAGCAGTTCGGCGATGCGCTCCATGAACGGGCTGTCCATCGGCGCCCCGGCGCCATGGGCGAGAATCAGGGTGGCCGACAGCGAGCCGGCCGGGCGGTTCCATTTCAGCGACAACTTGCCACACCTCGTATGCAGTGGGGGTCGGGAAGCCAATTGATCCCGATCAATATTTCATAACGCCCCATTATCCATGCTTCCTCTCGCTAATTACGCCAATTAGACCAGCCCCAATGGGGGGACGCCCGGCATCCCAACTGCCGGAAAAAGCCATAGCGTATAACCGTGGATGGAAGCCCATAGCATGAGCACCACTAACCCAGAGTCCGCCTATAACTACAAGGTGGTCCGCCAATTCGCCATCATGACCGTGGTCTGGGGCATCGTCGGCATGACCGTCGGTGTCCTGATCGCCGCCCAGTTGGTATGGCCCGACCTGAACTTCGGCTTGCCGTGGACGAGCTTCGGCCGCCTGCGCCCGCTGCACACCAACGCGGTGATCTTCGCCTTCGGCGGTTGCGCGCTGTTCGCCACCAGCTACTACGCGGTGCAGCGCACCTGCCAGGTGCGACTGTTCTCCGACACCCTCGCCTCCTTCACCTTCTGGGGCTGGCAACTGGTGATCCTGCTGGCCGCCATCAGCCTGCCGCTGGGCTACACCTCGTCCAAGGAGTACGCCGAGCTGGAGTGGCCGATCGACATCCTGATCACGGTGGTCTGGGTCGCCTACGCGGTGGTGTTCTTCGGCACCCTGGTCAAGCGCAAGGTCAAGCACATCTATGTGGGCAACTGGTTCTTCGGCGGGTTCATCCTCACCGTCGCCATGCTCCACGTGGTGAACAACCTCGAGCTGCCGGTGACCTTCACCAAGTCCTACTCGCTGTACGCCGGCGCCACCGACGCCATGGTCCAGTGGTGGTACGGGCACAACGCCGTAGGCTTCTTCCTGACCACCGGCTTCCTCGGCATGATGTACTACTTCGTGCCCAAGCAGGCCGAGCGTCCGGTCTATTCCTACCGCCTGTCCATCGTCCACTTCTGGGCGCTGATCGCGGTGTACATCTGGGCCGGCCCGCACCACCTGCACTA
>NZ_KV812707.1:0-258 GCF_001813485.1 Pseudomonas sp. HMSC067G02 | reverse complement strand
CGCGGTCTTGCTACTACGTCCACCGTCTTCGACGGCGGCGTGTCGATGCTCGCCGCGTGGCGCTGCGTAGCCAGGTCAACCAGTTGTTCAGCCAGAGTCGGGGCTCGGCCGGCAGCCGCAGCATTCTGGGCATGCTGCGCGAAGAGGGCGTGACCATCGGCCGTTTCCGAGTGCGTAGGTTGATGCGTGAGCTGGGCCTGGTCAGCAAGCAACCGGGCTCGCACGCCTGCAAACAGGCCACGGTTGAGCGGCCGGATA
>NZ_KV812706.1:0-221 GCF_001813485.1 Pseudomonas sp. HMSC067G02 | reverse complement strand
CAGATCCCGCGGATCGGCCAGGAAGTGATCGTCAGCTTCCTCGAAGGCGACCCGGACCGGCCGATCATCACCGGGCGGGTCTACAACGCCGAGCAGACGGTGCCCTACGAGCTGCCGGCGAACGCTACCCAGAGCGGTACCAAGAGCCGTTCGAGCAAGGGCGGCACGCCGGCCAACTTCAACGAGATCCGCATGGAGGACAAGAAGGGCGCCGAGCAGTT
>NZ_KV812705.1:0-18383 GCF_001813485.1 Pseudomonas sp. HMSC067G02 | reverse complement strand
CCTCCGGCTCCGACGACTGGCGCTCCCCGGTCGCCGGCTGAGCCGCGACCGCCGCACGCGGCCAGCCTCGCTGGCCGTCGTGCCCTCGATGACCCACAGCGCCGTGGCCAGGAAAGCCCGCGCCGGGTCGATGCCGCTTTGTTTGTTGTAGGCAGCTTCCGATCGAGCCTGCGCGCCCTTGTCTCGCCCGCGCCAGGCAGGACAATCGAATCGGTCGCCTGCGCCAGTGAGGGACAACGGATGTTCGCAGCAGCCAACCAGACCCATTTCAGCCTCGCCATCGACGGCCTCGCCCTCGACCTGCAGGTGCTCTCCTTCAGCGGCCGCGAAGCCATCAGCCAGCCGTTCGCCTTCGACCTGGAGCTGGTCGGCGAACGCCCCGTGCCGGACCTCGAAAGCCTGCTGCACAAACCCGCCTTCCTTACCCTCGGGCCCGCCGGCAACGGTATCCACGGCCTGGTGCGCAGCGCCGGACAGGGCGACTCGGGCAAGCGCCTGACCCGCTACCGCATCACCCTCGTCCCGCAACTGGCCTACCTCGCCCAGCGCACCAACCAGCGCATCTTCCAGCACCTCACGGTGCCGCAGATCGTCGGCCGGGTGCTGGAGGAACACGGTATCCTCGCCGACGCCTACCGCTTCCAGCTCGGCACCCGCTACCCCGAGCGCGAATACTGCGTGCAGTACGACGAGAGCGACCTGCAGTTCGTCCAGCGCCTGTGCTGCGAGGAGGGCATCCATTTTCATTTCCAGCACAGCGCCACGGCGCACCTGCTGGTGTTCGGCGACGACCAGACGGTGTTCCCGCGGCTCGCGCCGGTGGCCTACCAGCAGGACTCCGGCCTGGTCGCCGACCGGCCGGCGGTCAAGCGCTTCGGCGTACGCCTGGAAACCCGCACCAGCCGCGTCACCCGCCGCGACTACGACTTCGAGAAACCGCGCCTGACGCTGGAAAGCGCCGCCCGCGGCGAAGCCCGGCCGGACCTCGAGGACTACGACTATCCCGGTCGCTTCGTCGACCGCGAGCGCGGCAAGCACCTGGCCAGGCGTGCCCTCGAACGGCAGCGCAGCGACTACCGCCTGGCCGAGGGCCGCAGCGACCAGCCGTTGCTGCTCAGCGGCCACTTCCTGCCGCTGGCCGCCCATCCCCAGGCGGGCTGGAACGACCTCTGGCTGCTCACCGAGGTGATTCACGAGGGGCGGCAGCCGCAGGTGCTGGAAGAAAGCATCGTCTCCGACACCTCGGCGAGCCCGGACGACTTCCGGCAGGGTTACCGCAACCGCTTCCAGGCCACGCCCTGGGAGGCGTTCTTCCGTCCCCCGCCGACGCCGCCGAAGCCGCGCATCCTCGGCACGCAGAGCGCGGTGGTGACCGGTCCGAAGGGCGAGGAAATCCACTGCGACCGCTACGGTCGGGTGAAGGTGCAATTCCACTGGGATCGCGAGGGCCAGGCCGACGACAGCAGCAGTTGCTGGTTACGCGTTGCCTCCGGCTGGGCGGGAAAGAACTACGGCGCCATCGCCATCCCGCGGGTCGGCATGGAGGTGCTGGTGACCTTCCTCGAAGGCGATCCCGACCAGCCGCTGGTCACCGGCTGCCTGTTCCACAGGGAACATCCGGTGCCCTACGAACTGCCGGCGCACAAGACCCGCAGCGTCTTCAAGAGCCTCAGCAGTCCTGGCGGCGGTGGCTACAACGAGCTGCGCATCGAGGACCGCAAGGGCCAGGAGCAGATCTTCGTCCATGCCCAGCGCGACTGGGACGAAAACATCGAGCACGACCAGAAGATCCGCGTCGGTCACCAACGCCACGACACCGTGGAGGCGAACAGCTACAGCGAGTTCAAGGCCGAGGAACACCGCACCACCCACGCCGAGCGCAAGGTGGAGATCCGCGCCAGCGACCACCTCACCGTAGCCAACGACCAGCACCTGAAGATCGCCAGCGGCCAGTTCGTCGAGGCCGGCCAGGAGATCCACCTGAGCAGCGGCCTGAAGGTGGTGCTGGAGGCCGGCGCCGAACTGACCCTGAAGGGCGGTGGCAGCTTCCTCAAGCTCGACGCCAGCGGCGTGACCCTCTCCGGGGCCAACGTCCGGGTCAACTCCGGCGGCAGCCCGGGCAGCGGCAGCGGCGCGGCGCCGCTGTTGCCGGGGCCGCTGCGGCAGGCCGACGCGGACAATCCGGGCGACCTGCTCATCCGCGCGCAGCGCCAGGCATTGCTGCAGAAGAAACCGATCTGCGCCATCTGCGAAGCGGCCAGGGCGAAAACCGATGCGCACTGAACCGATGCTGCCCGCCTTGCCCGCCGACCTGCCCTGGACGCTGAATGCCTACCTGCTGCTCGATGGCGTCAGCGTCACGGAACTGCCGCGCAAGCTCTACCAATGGAGCGATACTCCGACCTTCGAGCCGCTGTACCGCGACAGCCGCTGGCAGGAACTGCTGGACCTGTCGCCCTGCCTGGTCGCCCTCGACGGCCGCCAGGACCCTATCCTGCAGGCGTTCCTCGACAACGCCGCACAGGAATGGGGCTACCTGCTCTTCGCCCGCGTCAGCTTGCCGATCCTGTCGCAGCACCTGCGGGACCTTCTGTGCGTCCAACCTCCCCATGGCGATCCGGTGCTGCTGCGCCTGGCCGACCCGGCAGTGATGCATAGCCTGCTGGAACATGAACGCATGGAACTGTTCGGTCCGATCGAGCAGGCATGTGCTCCAGATGCCCTGGAAACCCGCTGGTGGCAACACCGGCGAAGCGGCTCGGCGATCGCTCGCGACCGCACGCAGCCCTACCGTCTGAGCGAGGCCGAATTCGATGCACTTGGCGCAGTCAGCTTCCGCCAGACCCTCATGGACATGGATCGCCACATGAATCTGTATTTCCCCGGCTATCGCCCGGCCCTGTGCGGCCGAGAGCGCTTCCAGCACCTGCGTATGCTGGCCGAGCAGGCCTACCGTCGTGGGATGTGCTCGGCGCGGGACATCCTGCTCTACGCCAATATCTTCGGCTACCTGGGCGAGGATGCGCTGGACGCGCATGCGGACATCGCCGTGCTGCTCGATGGTCCCTCCAGCCAATCCCCGGCGCAGCGGGTGGCCGCTGCGGCCGAGCTGGCGGAGCGTCGCGCCGCCGAGACAGAAAGGATGCATTCATGACTGCGCAGGCCACACCCCGGCGAGACAGCGCCAACCTGGCGGCAAACGAAGCCTCGTCCAGCGATAGTCGTTCGCCGAGCGGCACCTGTCCGTTGATGAACGCCAAGGTGCAGCTGTTGCCGCTGCGCTACGGTTTGACCGAAGGCGTCGATCCGAGCGCCGAGCTGGCGATGCCTTTCGCCCTGAAAAGCCGGCCGCTGGGTCTGCGGCTGGTGCGCAATGGCTATCTCTACGTGATCGACGGCGGAACCGGAAAGCTGCACGAATACCGCATCGACAAGGGCGCTATCGACAAGCTGCTGTGGCAGGACGCCGAGGTTCGCGCCGACATACGCAGCCGCGCGGTCGGCGAGCCCCAACTGGTCTTTCCCCGTACCAGCATCCTGTACGTGGCCTATTCGGAGCTGCAATGGACCGCGCGCAAGTGCATGCAGGTGCTCGCCAGTCCGAAGGACCGCGAGCACTTCATGCAGGCCGTCGATCTGCGCCGCGCCGACCCGCAGCAGGGGGGGCCGCATCTGCTGACCCGACGGCAGGCGGAAACCTGGCTCGCCGAAGTGGTGCAGAACAAGGTGCATCGCGACGAGCAGGGCCAGCAGCGCTTCCCGCCCCACCAGCAGCGCCCGGCCAGTCCACCCGCCGCCCATCCGGACGAACGACGCGACTACGTCTGGGAGGATCCGCCGCTGTTCCGCGATACCCAGCTCGGCGAGTTGACTGCGCAGGTACTCCCGCAGTACGAGCATGATGCCCTGTTCCTGGCGCTGCGCGACGACATCGGCGTGATGCGCGACCTAGCCGCCTACCAGGACGAAGTGGTCGGCTGGCTCGAGGAATGGCTGCAGGGCGGCGCCCAGGCCGGGGCCAACGAGCGCGACTACGTGATCGCCTGCTACATCGAGTCGTTGACCCAGATCCGCGCCGCGGAACTGCCTAAGCTGGCCGACGAGGGTGCCCAGCCGCTGTTCGACGATCTCGACCGGCTGCCACCTCCCGAGCGGGAGCGATCGCGCCAGGCCTTGCTGGACTACCTCAACGGCGAGCCGTTGCCGAAGCCGATGGACCCCGCCATGCCGGAGCCGTTGCACAGACCTGTGGAGCGACACTTCACCAAGCGGAAAATGGCGGCTGCCGATCCGGCCTTCGTCGAACGCAACCTGGATGCCCTGATCCGCCTGAAGAAGAGCCACGGCGAAAAGGTCGACGACGCGCTGCATGGCGCCAAATTCGGCCAGCGTGGCATCGACGATCTGATCGACCGTCCCGCCATGGATGCCTTCCTCGCCGCCAACAGGCCCAACCTGGCGCGCTGGAACGCCCTGCTCGAGCAGATCAGCGCAGACCGCACGCAGATGCTTACCGAGCAGCGATTCCATCGCGCCGCCTGGTACTACGATTTCCAGCAGGCCGAGCAATTGGGACTGGCCTTCGCCACCCAGTACGCCTGCCTGAAGGATATCTGCCGCAGCGACGAGGCCAGCGAGGCCGTGCTCGCCTTCCTGGAGGAAAACCCGCAATACGATCGCCCGTTGTTCCAGACTCTGCCATTGAACACCCAGGCCGAACTGATCGCGCAATACGCGCAGCTCGGGCCGCCCGGCCATCTCTGGCTCTCCAAGCTGAAAGAGTGGGCGCAGCAGCGCGACTCGCTGGAGCTGGGCAAGCTGCCCGCTCTCGACGGCTTGCCGGAGGCCACCCGAGCGCTTGCCGACAGCGCCCAGGCCACGCTCAACCCGGCGTTGACCCTGGGCATCAGCCGGACCATGGAGGGCTTCTTCAAGAGCGTAGGCCAGCAGCAGGCGCCGGATCTCGACGCGCTGTTCCGCAAGCTGCCCAAGGCCCTTCCTGGTCGCCTGCTCGACGCCGCGGTCCGCGAAGGGGTGACCTTCACCATTGCCAGCGAAGCGGAAAAGGCCATCCTCCAGGCCGACCTGAAGGAAGTGCTCGAACAGCGCGCGGAGCTGCGCCGGCTGGTCCGCCAGCGCAAGCAGGTGAAGAGCCAGGCCGGACACAAGTCGCTGGACGCCCGCGCCTTGCTCGCCGACATCCAGCGTGTCCGCCTCCAGCTCAACGCCCTGGAGCCGCGCCTGGCCGCCGCCCTCAGCCCGATCGCCGAGCTTCCGGACAACAGCATCCGTCTCGCCGGTGCGACACCAGGCCGCGCCGGAATCACCTTGATCCTGCCGTCTGCACAGTTACAGGAAGTTGCCAGTGGTATCCGTAACCTGCGCAATGGCTATAGCAGTGCAGCCGCGTTCAATAAGGTGGGGGATGGAATTGGTCTGGCTGTGTTTGTGGCGCAGTTTGTCAATATGGTGCAGGTATGGCGGGGGGTTATCGCGACTTCGCCGGATAAGCGTGAGCTAATGCCGCTGGCTGGTTCTATTTTCACCACAATATCTGCGGGCGTAGCGGCAGCTCAGGCCATTGCCGATACAGCTCTTCAGGCCAGAAGTGCTCAGTTGGCACAGGGGCTGCAGAACCACGCTGTGGAAGTTGCTCATGTACAAATGGGAAAACTGCACTTACGCCTAGGGTTTGTGGGATATGCGGCAGGTTTTTTTGCAGCAGCTGTTGCTACTCAAACCCACTATGGTGAGTGGCTTGGTGCTATACGCAGCGGAAATGCTCAAGCTCAGCAAGGTGCCGCTTTAGCTATGGTTGGCTCCAGCGGAATGCTGGCCAGCAGCGCCTACGGGGTATGGCATACGGGGTATGCTTTAAAAGGTGTGCTCAGGGCTGCAACACCTGCTGCCGAGCGTACAGCCTGGGCATTGGCTGGCACGCGACTTTCGAGCATATTTGCTCGATTCAATATCGCCGGTGCCATTTTCACCGCCCTCGAACTGGTAGGAACCTATTGGTATAACCGCAGTAATACCACGCCCCATGACGATTGGTTGCTCAGTACACCCTGGAGCCGCGATATCGGAGGGCGCCTGAACCAGTCCCTGGAAATCTATCAGCAACGACTTCTGGGGATCGTCCAGACGCCAAGAGGTGAGGTCAAGCACGCGAGTCATGGCAGTTGGTGGCGAGACCTGCTCTCCTCACCTGCCACTGCGGAGATCAGCCTAGCCTTGCCTGGTATCAGTCTGGGAGCACTGCAGCAGACCTTGGCCGGGCGCCCTGAAGTACGCTTGAGCCTGGCGGCCTACCGCATTCGTAGCGTGAAATACGAAAGAGGTTCGCCCATGGTGCGTTGGTTCCCCGTCACCGAAGTTGTCGGCGACAGTCTACAGGTCGCGTCCGCCGAACCGTTGGTGTTGCTGGTGCCGCGGCTAGCGCCGCTGGAGGGTGTGACCGGGGGCTCGGTCACGGAGGATCTATTACTGGCTGTACAGATCGAACGACTGAACCCGCAGGGTCAATATCATGCCGATCGGCACATGGTTCGCCTGTCGCCACACAGCGAAGGAGACTATCCTGCTTCGCCACAACGTATCCAGGGGCAGGAAGCATCCTGGATGCTAATTGACCCCCGTTTGCTGCCGGATTTTGCCGATGCTCCAGAACGATAAGCCCATGGATGTGCCGCCGTTGCGACTGATGGAGAGCCACCGAGCAGGTGATGTGGTTCCCTTTTCCAGCGGGCTGGTCAGTTATCTCGCGCCTTTACCTCTACCTACAGTCCAGCCCGCACAGGACTATTCTCATGCCGTGGGGGAAATGAATGATACTTATCTTGACTTCGGGACAGGGCTGCCCAATGCATTTGCCTGGCAGGTCAGATTAGGTGGCCCATTTACTCTCTGGATAATATCTGTTTTTTTAATTCCAACCCTAATGATGGTCGGCACGCCTTTGTTAGGTGGTGATATAAGTACGGCTAAACAGTTGGCTGTAGGGTTGTTTGATATAGGGATAACATATGGCTCGGGGTTTGCACTGTTTGGCTTTCTTATCTTGTTAAGTGCATGGTGGTCCAGTCATATAAAGTATAAAAAGATCATCCCTACTCGCTTCAATCGCCAGCGCCGCGAAGTTTGCTTCGTCCCAGAAAGCCACTCCGCCCCCATCTTCGTCCCCTGGGAGTCCCTATCGGCCTGGGTGATCCAGGCCCAGGGTGCCACCCAGTACGGCATCCAGCGCCAATACGGCATGGGTGTGGGCTTCCATCATGCCGCCAGCGGCGAGGACTTCTCCCTGGAGTTCCCTTGTGCCGGCCTGCCTCTGGCCATCGCCAACTGGGAGGCCATCCGAGCCTATATGGAGCATGAGGTGCACAGCCTCAAGGAAATCCAGGACCCACTCGACCTGCAAGGCCCGGACGACCCGCCTCACGAGGGGCTGCACACCTTCCGCAATGCCCGCGCGCGTGCTCATCGTCGCTACCGGGAGGGTGAAGTAGGGCGTTGGTATATGGTCGGTTGGTATCTCTACCACGCAATGGATTTATGGACGCTGCCATTCCATCTAGTCGAATGGGAAATCCGCCGGGTCAAGCGCATGCAACGCCAGGAGTTGCCCGAGGCCATGCGTGCCTGGTCACAGCCCCTGCCATCCGAACAGTGGGTCAGGCCCAGCGAGGAGCTGCAACGTCAGAGTCAACGGGTGAGGGCCTTGCGACAGCGTGATCCGCAACGCTCGATCATCGAGATATTTACCGAGGTACGGCGAGAGGCTTCGGCGACTGGCGTGCGCTGAGCGCCCGTCGTTTCCGGAAGCATAGCTGGCGGAGCGTCGTCGGCTGCGGAGGTGGGGGATACGGAGCGCTAAGGCTGCGCTCCGCGTGTCGCCCGACCCTGCTGGGTGCGAGCTCGGATTGTCGCAAGCCTCAGCGCTGGGCGAGCAACTGCCGGCCGCGGGCGACGGCGGCACGGACCTGGTTCGGCGCGGTGCCGCCGATATGGTCGCGGGCGTTGACCGAGCCTTCCAGGGTCAGCACGTCGAAGACGTCGGCGTCGATCTGCTCGCTGAAGCGGCGCAGTTCGTCGAGGCTCATCTCGGCGAGGTCCTTGCCGCTGTCCACGCCGTACTTCACTGCGTGGCCGACGATCTCGTGGCAGTCGCGGAACGGCAGGCCCTTGCGCACCAGGTAGTCGGCCAGGTCGGTGGCGGTGGAGAAACCGCGGCGTGCCGCCTCGCGCATGATCTCGCGCCGGGGCCGGATCGCCGGGACCATGTCGGCGAAGGCGCGCAGGCTGTCGCGCAGGGTGTCGGCGGCGTCGAACAGCGGTTCCTTGTCTTCCTGGTTGTCCTTGTTGTAGGCCAGCGGTTGGCCCTTCATCAGGGTCAGCAAGCCGGTGAGGGCGCCGAACACCCGGCCGGACTTGCCGCGTACCAGCTCCGGCACGTCGGGGTTCTTCTTCTGCGGCATGATCGAGGAGCCGGTGCAGAAGCGGTCGGGCAGGTCGATGAACTGGAACTGCGCGCTGGTCCACAGCACCAGCTCTTCCGAGAAGCGCGACAGGTGCATCATCGCCAGGCTGGCGGCGGCGCAGAATTCGATGGCGAAGTCGCGGTCGGAGACGCCGTCCAGGGAGTTGCCGCCAACCGCGTCGAAGCCCAGCAACTGGCAGGTGATCTCGCGCTGGATCGGGTAGGTGGTGCCGGCCAGGGCCGCCGAGCCGAGCGGCATGCGGTTGACCCGCTTGCGGCAGTCGACCAGGCGCTCGTAGTCGCGGCTGAGCATCTCGAACCAGGCCAGCAGGTGGTGGCCGAAGGTCACCGGCTGGGCGGTCTGCAGGTGGGTGAAACCGGGCATGATGGTGTCGGCTTCCGCTTCGGCCAGGCCCAGCAGGCCCTCCTGCAGGCGGGTGATCTCGGCGAGGATGGTGTCGATCTCGTCGCGTAGCCAGAGGCGGATGTCGGTGGCCACCTGGTCGTTGCGCGAGCGGCCGGTGTGGAGCTTCTTGCCGGTGACGCCGATGCGGTCGGTCAGGCGCGCCTCGATGTTCATGTGCACGTCTTCCAGGTCGACGCGCCAGTCGAAGCTGCCGGCTTCGATTTCCGCCTGGATCTGTTGCAGGCCGTCGACGATCGCATCGCGCTCGGCGTCGCTCAGCACGCCGACCTTGGCCAGCATCGTGGCGTGGGCGATGGAACCTATGATGTCGTGGCGGTAGAGACGCTTGTCGAAGTCGACGGAGGCGGTGAAACGGGCGACGAAGGCGTCGACGGGCTCGCTGAAGCGGCCGCCCCAGGACTGGTTGGTCTTCTCTACGCTCATGGTATCTCTCGCTGCAACAAGAAACGGACAGGCCGCGCGGCCTGCGTGACGGGCAAAGTGCGACGATGATAGCAGGCCGGGAGGAAAAACCGGCGGCTCGTCGACGAAGCCGGAATGAGCGCTGTTTCGCGGTTTTTTGCGGCAGATGGCATTTCGGTGCTTTATTTCGCCCGTACGCCCGCGGCTGTCTTGCGGGCGCCCCGGGCCTTGCGGAAACTCTGTCGATGCCTATCCGATTCAAGCCCGGCCGCTCGACCCGGCCGGCCGTCCAAGACGACTTCTTCATTCCCGAGCTCTGCGAAGCCGAAGCCCTGTTCACCCTGGTGCTGCTGGCGGAGCTGCTGGTGCTGGTGCTGGTGCTGGCGGAGCCGATGACGCCGAGCTTCAACTGGGTGCGCCTGGCCCTGGCGTCGCTGTTCGTGCAGTGGATCGTACTGCTCTCGGCGGCGCTGTTCTGCCGCCTGCGGCCACTGCTCGCGCGCCTGCCGGTGGCGCTGGCGGGGAGTGCCTGCTGCCTGTTGGTGGTGGCTCTCACCCTGGGCTGCACGGCGGTCGCCGAGCACTATCAACTGGGCGGAGAACTGACGCGTGCCGGCGAGGTCAATCTGTATCTGCGGCACGCGCTGATCGCGCTGATCATGTCCGCCCTGGTGCTGCGCTACTTTTACCTGCAGAGCCAGTGGCGCCGGCAGCAGCAGGCCGAGTTGCAGGCGCGCCTGGAATCGCTGCAGGCGCGGATTCGCCCGCACTTCCTGTTCAACAGCCTGAACAGCATCGCCAGCCTGATCGAGCTGGACCCGCTGAAGGCCGAGCATGCGGTGCTGGACCTGTCCGACCTGTTCCGGGCCAGCCTGGCGAAGCCCGGCACTTTAGTTTCCTGGGAGGAGGAACTGGCGCTGGCAAGGCGCTATCTTTCCATTGAGCAGTATCGTCTTGGCGATCGCCTGCAACTGGACTGGCAGGTGCACGGGGTGCCGGCCAACCTGCCGATCCCCCAACTGACCTTGCAGCCGCTGCTGGAAAATGCGCTTATCTATGGCATCCAGCCGCGGGTCGAAGGTGGCCTGGTGCAGGTCGAGGCGGTTTATCGTGAAGGAGTGTTCCAGCTATGTGTGAGCAACCCCTACGACGAGGCGCTCGAGTCGCCCCCGTCGAAAGGCACGCGACAGGCGTTACACAATATCGATGCACGACTTGGGGCACTTTTCGGGCCTAAAGCGAGTCTCAGCGTCGAGCGCCGTGACGGACGGCACTACACCTGTCTACGCTATCCATGTGCGCGACTCATGCAGGAAGCCTGAGCTTATGAATGTCCTGATTGTCGATGACGAACCTCTGGCGCGAGAGCGCCTGGCCCGATTGGTAGGGCAACTGGACGGCTATCGCGTCCTCGAGCCCTCGGCCAGCAATGGCGAAGAAGCGCTGACGCTGATCGACAGCCTCAAGCCCGATATCGTCCTGCTGGATATCCGCATGCCCGGTCTGGACGGCCTCCAGGTCGCGGCCAGACTCTGCGAGCGGGAAGCGCCGCCGGCTGTGATCTTCTGCACGGCCCATGACGAATTCGCCCTGGAAGCCTTCCAGGTCAGCGCCGTGGGCTACCTGGTCAAGCCGGTGCGCAGCGAAGACCTGGCCGAGGC
This sequence comes from Pseudomonas sp. HMSC067G02, assembly GCF_001813485.1. Taxonomy (NCBI): domain Bacteria; kingdom Pseudomonadati; phylum Pseudomonadota; class Gammaproteobacteria; order Pseudomonadales; family Pseudomonadaceae; genus Pseudomonas; species Pseudomonas sp. HMSC067G02. The sequence goes on along the minus strand of NZ_KV812705.1, from coordinate 7,417 downwards.
GTTGAAGAAAGCCTCGCGACCGAACCGCGTGCAACTGGCCGCGCTGACCAAGCCCCCGGCCTCCGGCGGCAGCGGTCCGCGCAGCCACATCAGTGCGCGGACCCGCAAGGGGATCGAGCTGATCCCGCTGGAAGAGGTGATCTTCTTCATTGCCGACCACAAGTACGTGACCTTGCGCCATGCGCAGGGCGAGGTGCTGCTGGACGAGCCGTTGAAGGCGCTGGAAGACGAGTTCGGCGAGCGCTTCGTGCGCATCCACCGCAACGCGCTGGTCGCCCGCGAACGGATCGAACGCCTGCAGCGTACGCCGCTGGGGCATTTCCAGCTCTACCTGAAAGGCCTCGACGGCGATGCACTGACCGTCAGCCGGCGGCACGTGGCCGGGGTCAGGCGTCTGATGCATCAGCTCTGACGGCGGTCGGCGGTTCGCCAGCGACCCGGGTGCGGCTATCGGGCCCAGCGTCCGCGCACTCGGGTTCGAACTGTTATCATGGGCGCATCCCTGTGCACGGAATATCCCATGTCGTCCCGCGAAATCCGCATCGCCACTCGCCAGAGCGCCCTCGCCTTGTGGCAGGCCGAATACGTCAAGGCGCGCCTGGAGCAGGCTCATCCTGGCCTGACCGTCACCCTGCTGCCGATGACCAGTCGCGGCGACAAGCTGCTCGACGCACCGCTGGCGAAGATCGGCGGCAAGGGCCTGTTCGTCAAGGAACTGGAAACCGCCCTGCTCGAAGGCGCCGCCGACATCGCGGTGCATTCGATGAAGGACGTGCCGATGGACTTTCCCGAGGGGCTCGGCCTCTACACCATCTGCGAGCGCGAAGACCCGCGTGACGCTTTCGTCTCGAACACCTACGCCAGCCTCGAGCAACTGCCAGCCGGCAGCGTGGTCGGCACCTCCAGCCTGCGCCGCCAGGCGCAGCTGCTGGCGCGCCGGCCGGACCTGCAGATCCGTTTCCTGCGGGGCAACGTCAATACCCGCCTGGCCAAGCTGGATGCCGGCGAATACGACGCGATCATCCTCGCCGCCGCCGGCCTGATCCGCCTCGGCTTCGAGTCGCGCATCCGCTCCTCGATCAGTGTCGACGACAGTCTGCCCGCCGGCGGACAAGGCGCCGTCGGCATCGAATGTCGTACTGCCGACAGCGACTTGCATGCCTTGCTGGAACCCTTGCACCATTCCGACACGGCTCTGCGGGTCACTGCCGAGCGCGCGCTGAACAAGCGACTCAACGGCGGTTGCCAGGTGCCGATCGCCTGCTACGCCATCCGCGAGGGCGACCAGCTGTGGCTGCGCGGCCTGGTCGGCCAGCCTGATGGCACCCAGTTGCTGCGCGCCGAGGGGCGGGCGCCACTGGCGGAAGCCGAGGCGCTGGGCGTGCGGGTGGCCGAGGACCTGCTGGAGCAGGGCGCCGAAGCGATTCTCGAAGCCGTCTACGGCGAGGCCGGACATCCGTGAGCGGCTGGCGGCTCCTGCTGACGCGCCCCGACGAGGAGTGCGCGGCCCTGGCCGCCAGCCTCGGCGAGGCTGGCGTCCATAGCAGTAGCCTGCCGCTGTTGGCGATCGATCCGCTGGAAGAAACCCCGGAGCAGCGTACGCTGATGCTCGACCTGGACCGCTACTGCGCGGTGGTGGTGGTCAGCAAGCCGGCGGCGCGCCTGGGGCTGGAGCGGCTCGACCGCTACTGGCCGCAGCCTCCGCAGCAGACCTGGTGCAGCGTCGGCGCGGCGACCGCGGCGATCCTCGAGGCCTACGGCCTCGACGTAACCTACCCTGAACAGGGCGACGACAGCGAAGCGTTGCTGGCGCTGCCGGCGTTCCAGGATTCCCTGCGCGTGCACGATCCGAAAGTGCTGATCATGCGCGGCGAAGGTGGCCGAGAATTCCTCGCCGAGCGCCTGCGCGGCCAAGGCGTGCAGGTGGACTACCTGCCACTCTACCGGCGCCGGGCTCCGGACTATCCGGCCGGAGAGCTGCTGGCAAGGGTGCGGGCGGAACGCCTGAACGGCCTGGTGGTCAGCAGTGGACAGGGTTTGCAAAATCTGTATCAGTTGGCGGCAGCCGATTGGCCCGAGATAGGCCGGTTGCCGCTGTTCGTACCCAGCCCGCGGGTCGCCGAGATGGCGCGCGAACTGGGTGCGCAACGGGTGATTGATTGCCGGGGCGCGAGCGCGCCGGCCTTGCTGGCGGCCCTGACGAGCGCCGCCTAGAACTTTCTTGACCAAAGGATGGACCTGTGAGCGAAGCAGTCACTCCCCAAGACGACGCAAGAACTTCCACTTCCACCCCTTCTCCCGTTGCACCCGATGCATCCAGGCGTTCCGGTACCGCCACCGGCCTGGCGTTGCTCGCCCTGCTGGTTGGCGTGGCGGGACTCGGCGCGGGTGGCTGGAGCTTCTGGCAGGTCCAGCAGTTGCAGGGCACCGAGCGCGACCAACTGGCGCAGCTGGAAGATGCCCGTGGCAAGACCGAATCCCTGGCCCAGCGCAACCAGCAACTGGCTGCCCGCCTGGACGCTTTGCCCACTGCGGACGAACTGGAGGCCCGGCGACGCCTTGTGGTGGAGCTGCAGGGCGACCAGCAGCATCTCAGCGAGCAACTGAAGAAGGTCCTCGGCCAGAGCCGCCAGCAATGGCGACTGGCCGAGGCCGAACACCTGCTGCGCCTGGCCAGCCTGCGCCTGTCCGCCTTGCAGGACGTGGGCAGCGCCACCGAACTGGTGCAGGGCGCCGATGACATCCTGCGCGCGCAGAACGATCCCGGCGCCTATGCCGCCCGCGCCAAGCTGGCGGCCAGCCTCGAGGCCCTGCGCGCGTTGCCGGAGCCGGACCGTACCGGGCTGTTCGTGCAACTGGCGGCGTTGCGCGAGCAGGTCAACCAGTTGCAACCGCTCACGCCGACCTTCAAGGAAGGCGAAAGCGGTGCCAGCAATGTCGCCTGGGGCGACGGCAACAGCACCTGGGAGCTGTGGTGGGAGAAGATCTCGCGCTACATCCGCATCGATTTCAATGCCGGCCAGGACATTCGTCCGCTGCTGGCCGGCGAGCAATTGGCGCAGGTGCGCCTGACCATCGGCCTGGCCCTGGAGCAAGCCCAGTGGGCGGCGCTGAATGGCAAGCAGGAAGTCTACGAGCAGGCGCTGAAGCAGGCCCAGGACGTGCTGGACGGCTATTTCAACGTAGAGCTGGCCGACAGCCGCGCGTTGAAGTTGCGTATCGATGAGTTGGCGAAGCAGCCGGTCACCGTGCAGGTCCCTGACCTCGCACCGGCCCTGAGCGCCTTGCAGGCCTACGTGTCGCGCCGCGAGGCCGCTGGCAACCTGGTGCCCGAGGCGCAGGCGGCTCCGGCCACGGAGGGCCGTCCATGAGACGCATCTACCTCCTGGTCCTGGCGGTGGTGCTGGTCGCCACGCTGGTTGGGCTGGCTATCTCCGAGCAGGCCGGCTATGTGCTGATCGCCTACAAGAGCTTCCGTTACGAATCCAGCCTGTGGTCGTTCCTCGCCCTGCTGGCGGTGGTCTGGCTGCTGGTGGTGCTGGTGCGCCTGGTCCTGCGCCTGCTCGGCAGCTCGGGGCGGGTGGTCAACCCCTGGTCGCGCTACAACCGCCGGCGTCGCGTGCAGATGGCCGAGCACAGCGGCCTGCGCGATCTCGGCGAAGGCAACTGGCCGCAGGCACTGCGTCACTTGCGGCGGGCGGCGGAGATGGGCGAGCGGCCGCTGATGCATTACCTCGGCGCGGCGCGGGCCGCCAACGAACTCGAACGCTACGACGAGGCCGACGACCTGCTGAACCGGGCTCGCGAGCGCGAGCCGGACGCCCAATTGCTGGTCGGCCTGACCCGTGCGCAACTGCTGATCAATCGCGGCGACTACCCGCAGGCACGCAATACCCTTGAAGAGCTGCACGGGCTCCAGCCGCAGCACCGCACGGTATTGCGGCTGATGCAGCAGCTGTACGTCACCCAGCACGACTGGCAGGCTCTTTGCGTCCTGCTGCCGGAGCTGCGCAAGGAGCGTGTGCTGAAGGATTCCGAACTGCGCGACCTCGAACGCCGTGCCTGGGTGGCTTCCTTGCAGGAAGCCGGCGAGCGTGGACTGAACGAGGGCGAGACGGCGTTGCAGCCGCTGACCCAGCGCTGGCAGAACGTGCCTTCGGCGCTGCGTGCAGACCCGGCGATCGTCGCGGGCTATGCCGCCCAACTGCTTCGCCTGGGCGCCGAGGAAGAGGCTGAAGAAGTCCTCCGCCATGCGCTCAAGCAAGGCTTCGACGCGACCCTGGTGCAACTCTACGGGCAGGTGCGCGGGCGCGATCCGGGCAAGCAATTGCAGGCCGCGGAAGGTTGGCTCAAGGAACATCCGAACGATCCCGGCCTGCTGCTGACCCTGGGGCGCCTGTGCCTGATCAACAAGCTCTGGGGCAAGGCCCGGGAATACCTGGAGGCCAGCCTGAGCTTCCAGCGCAGTGCCGAGACCTGCGCCGAGCTGGGACGCCTGCTGGCGCAGCTCGGCGAGGTCGAGCGCAGCAACCAGTTGTTCCAGGAGGGCCTGGTCCTGCTCGATCGGCGTACTCCGGGGCTGCCCGTGGTGGTGGCGGGCATTTGAGCATGGGGAACGCCACCCGGCGTTCCCCGTTCGGCTCCATCGGCAGGACTGTGGCGGCTTGTCGCGGGCGCCTGGCATGATTCGGGATGTCTTGCCGCAGAGCGGCCTTGCGGCTTGAAACGGCCGGAGGCTTTCCACTACCGTAGGCGGCCTTTCCCCTGTGTACCTGTGGATCCGCCATGCCCCTGGCCAGCCCCCGTCAGCTTTTCCTTCTCGCGTTCCTGGCCTGCGTCGCCATCATGGGCGGGGCGCTGTACCTGGAACATGTGGTTGGCCTGGAGGCCTGCCCGCTGTGCGTCGTGCAGCGGATCTTCTTCATCCTGATCGGCCTGACCTGCCTCGCTGGCGCGATCCAGGGGCCCGGCCTGCGTGGGCGGCGTATCTACTCCGTGCTGGTGTTCCTGCTCGCTCTCGGCGGCGGGGCCACGGCCGCCCGCCAGGTATGGTTGCAGACCGTTCCGCTGGACCAACTGCCGGCCTGCCTGCCCAGCCTCGACTACATGATGCAGGCGCTTCCCTTCCAGGAAGTGATCCGCCTGGTCCTGCATGGCACCGCGGATTGTGCCCAGGTGAGCTGGACGCTGTTCACCCTGAGCATTCCGGAATGGAGCCTGCTGGCGTTCGTTGCCTATCTCGGTTTCTCCATCGTGCAGTTCCTCCGACGTGCCTGACGCGGGCTGTCCCGTGGCCTTTCGTCAGCTCTCGAGCGTCGGCCGTATCGATTTGGCGAAAACCAGAGCGGATGCGGGATACCGATCAAACATCCGTATGAATTTTTCTGTACGGGCGTCTTGATGGGGTCATCCCGGGGGCATAATCTGGCTTTCCGTAGCGCCGGAGTCCGCCCCTTGCACAGGCGTTCTCCCACAGAGCGCAGAGAGTGCGTCAGCAATGCGTCTCGGAGCGGACGATGATTCTCCGGGACGTCCGAAGAGGGAAGCGAGGACAACATGCTCGAAAGCTGCCGTAATGCCCAAGAGCGGTGGGGGGGCGTGCACCAACTGATCGATCGCTGGCTGCATGAGCGCCAGCAACTGGTGCAGGCCTTCGATGCCCTGAGCGGTATTCAGGCACCGGCGCCCAACGCCGAAGAACTCCAGCATTTTTGCCAATTGCTGCTGGACTACGTATCTGCCGGACACTTCGAGGTCTACGAGCAACTGACGGCGGAAGGCAAGGCCTTCGGCGATCAGCGCGGCCTGGAGCTGGCCAAGCAGATCTTCCCCCGGCTGGAAGCCATCACCGAATCCGCGCTGAACTTCAACGATCGCTGCGACAACGGCGATTGCCGTGAAGGAGCCTGCCTCATCGCGGAGCTGAAGGTCCTGCGGCAACAGTTGCACGAACGCTTCGAGCTGGAGGACTGCCTCATCGAAGTCCTGCACAACGCCCACAGCCAGAGCGGCGCAGAGGGTTCGGCAGTACCGGTCTGATTCACCGGCGAGTCGTTACGAAACGGCGCGTCTCCATGCGGGAGAGCGCCGTTTTTGCATTTCAGCGGACGCCCAGCAGGTCGATCTCGAAGACCAGCGGAGCGTCGGGCGGGATCAGGTCGCCAGCGCCTTCGTGGCCATAGGCTTGCGCCGAAGGAATCACCACTCGCCAGCGCGCGCCGACAGGCATCGCTCGCAATGCTGTGCGCCATCCCTCTATCACACTGTCCAGGGCGAACCACTCGGCGCTTTCGCTCTGGTCGAACACTTGACCGTCGGCGAGCAGGCCGCGGTAACGGACGTGTACCTGGGTTGCCGCGCCGATGCCGTTACCTTGGCCACGACGTAATTCGCTGACGAGGACGCCGCCGGTCAATTCGCGGACGCCGAAGCGGGCTTTTTCGTTGGCCAGGAAGCGGGCCTCGGCGGGTGTGATCCGCGGTGTTTCCGTCGTGGCGTTCTCGTGTTGCAGCAGAAGTTGTTCGATGCGTTCGGGGGGGATTTCAAGTGCCTCGCCGCGATAGGCCTGGCGCAGTCCGAGAAGTAGTTCGGATAGCTCTAGGTCGGGCATTTCCTGCTGTAGGCGCGTGCCCAGGCGGGCGCCTACGGCATAGGCCAGTTCGTCCTTGGGGGGCGCGGCGAAAAGCGGCAGCGGCAGTAGAAAAAGACCGATGAAAAGGCGGCGCGGCATGCGGTTTCTCCAGACGAATCGGCGGGCAATCCTGGCGCACGTCGCTTGTAGCACATCGAACCCGTTGGCGAGAGGGGGTGTGCGGGTCTAGTATGGGCGCAACCACGTCCGCCTGGAGGCACGTCATGTCGGCCAACAAGAAGCCCGTCACCACCCCCTTGCACCTGTTGCAGCAACTTTCCCACAGCCTTGTCGAGCACCTGGAAGGTGCGTGCAAACAAGCGCTGGTCGATTCGGAAAAGCTCCTGGCCAAACTTGAAAAGCAACGTGGCAAAGCCCAGGAAAAACTGCACAAGGCTCGCACCAAGCTGCAGGATGCTGCCAAGGCCGGCAAGACCAAGGCACAGGCCAAGGCGCGCGAGACCATCAGCGACCTGGAAGAAGCGTTGGATACCCTGAAGGCCCGGCAGGCGGACACCCGTACCTACATCGTCGGCCTCAAGCGTGACGTACAGGAAAGCCTCAAGCTGGCGCAGGGTGTCGGCAAGGTGAAGGAAGCTGCTGGCAAGGCTCTGGAGAGCCGCAAGGCGAAACCCGCGACCAAACCTGCTGCGAAGGCGGCAGCCAAGCCTGCGGTGAAAACCGTAGCGGCGAAGCCTGCGGCCAAGCCGGCTGCGAAACCGGCGGCCAAGCCTGCGGCGAAAACCGCGGCAGCGAAGCCCGCAGCCAAGCCGGCGGCGAAGCCTG
>NZ_KV812704.1:0-3104 GCF_001813485.1 Pseudomonas sp. HMSC067G02 | reverse complement strand
CAACGTGACCGATGGTGCCGACGTTGACGTGCGGCTTGTTCCGTTCAAATTTTTCTTTAGCCATGGAGACCATCCCCTTCAAGGAATTGAGCGGATCACGCTACCATTAGAACAAGGGCAGATATTTTCATATCTGCCCTTGGATAAATGGAGCTCATGAGCGGATTTGAACCGCTGACCTCACCCTTACCAAGGGTGTGCTCTACCAACTGAGCTACATGAGCGAAACACAAGCAACTTGACTGGAGCGGGTAGCGGGAATCGAACCCGCATCATCAGCTTGGAAGGCTGAGGTTCTACCACTGAACTATACCCGCGGAGCCCGAAGCTCACGCTTTTAAACTGGTGGAGGGAGAAGGATTCGAACCTTCGAAGTCTATGACGTCAGATTTACAGTCTGATCCCTTTGGCCACTCGGGAATCCCTCCAAACTGGTGGGCGGCATTCTCTACGTCTGCCACCTTGCTGTCAAGAGTTTTCTCTTAAAAAACCTGAACTTAGGTTTCAACAGCAACTTCATGGTAGGAGTCTTTCAGCCTTCCCCCTGCGAAGCGGGCGCCATTCTATGCAAACCATCAGGGGGATGCAACACCTTTGCACGACATTATTTGATGCTGCAATCCCTTGAAGTCCCGAGCCAGCTCCTGGAGCAGTTGCTCATCCACCAGGCGCCGGCTGCCGGGGGCCACCCTTACCCAGAAATCACGCTGCCCGCGGGGCAATTCCTTCAGCTCCGCCTCGTAACCTGCCGTCTTGAGACGCGCCTGCGCACTTTCAGCCGAATCCCGCGCGGAAAACATCCCCAAAGAAATGCCATTGGCCAGCACTCCCTCGCCAATCAGGTAGCTGTCGATATTGCGCGCCTGAAGCTCCTTCAACTGACGAAGCGCAGCCTCCCGCGAGGCTAGCGGAGGAAGATAGACCCAGTAATCGACGCTCATCTCCCCACGGGCCTCGACCTCCGCCTCGATATCCAGGCCCAGCAGGCGCTGCTGCAACCTTCGGGCATCCGCCTCCTCACCGCCTCCGCCAAGATAGAGACAGGCCGACTCGGATGCGATCGACTCTTCGGCAGCCGAAGGCACACTCGGCGCCGGCACCTGCGACCCCGAGCGCGCCCTGGAAGCAAGGTTGCTCTCGGCCAACAGCAGAATGTTCTTCTGCCCATCCTTATAGAGTTCCAGCGGTGCGATTTCCTTGGCCCGTAGCGGGGATTGCTGCTGATGCCAGACGTAGTAGAAGACGTTCAGGGCCAGGAGAAACAGGAAGAACCAGCGCATAGATCCTCTCACTCAATCGGGCAAGCCAGTGCCAGTCCTACGAAAACCAGGTCCGGCATGATCCGGGCGCCAGCCAGTTCGTCGCGAACCAGTTCGGCATCCCCACCCGTCAGGAATATTTCACAATCCGGACCGAGCAGCTCGCACGCCATGGCGTACTGCTCACGAACGAACCCCCTGAGCATGAGCAGACAACCCCGCTCAACCGCCTCGGCCGTGGCCTGCCCTGGCTGGAGACTGGCAAGCGCCCGACGGGCCTCTGCATCGTCGTAGCGGATACGTCGGGTATGGGTGCGCAACTGGCTTCTCATCAGGGTCATGCCCGGGCATATGTAGCCCCCCAGATGCACTCCATCCGCCGCGACCAGGTCAGAGGTGACCGCGGTCCCCAGATCAATGACCAGGCAGGCCTTCTTAGCCAGGTGATGAGCCGCGACGAGGGCCAACCAGCGGTCGAGCCCCAGGCGCTGGTAGTCGAGATAGCCGTTGCGCACTCCCGCCAACTGCTTGCCGGATGATGCAACCAGCGCCGAAACCGGGAACAGCTGCTCCAACCGTGCGACCAGTTGCGAGGTTTCCTGCTCGCTGCGAACGCTCACCAGGCGACAGGCTCGCACTGGCAGCGCTTGCTGCGATGTTAACTGTTCGACCAGGGCATCATCGGACTCCGCAAGGCCACCGGCGACCGACCGTGCCGCGCCCTCGATGACCCGCCACTTGATCAGCGAGTTTCCACAGTCGAGCTCAAGAATCATTGACGCAACCTCAAACTAAGCTCCCCTCCACTGAAACCCTGCTCCACGCCATCCACCTCGAGACGCAGCGCTCCTCGGCTATCGACACCCAACACGCGACCCTCGATGGAACTCAGGGCAGTCGAGAGAATGACCTGGGCACCCTGCCAGAGATTGCAGGACTCCCACTCCTCGCGACTTGCAGCAAAGCCTTCGCGCGAATGCCTATCGAGATAATCGGCCAACTGCCGATTGAGAGCAGAGAGCAGCCGCGAACGATCCACCAGCTCCCCCAGCGCTTCGCGCAGGGAGGTCCAAGGCTGGCCGATATCAGTGGCGGTCTTCATGTTGACGTTGATCCCTATGCCGATAACGACATGACACAGATCCGCGGGGTCGCCACTCAGCTCCAGGAGAATTCCGGCGATCTTCTTGCCTCCCTGCAGAACGTCGTTCGGCCACTTCAACCCGGCGTCCCGGACGTCCAAGGACTCCAGGGCCCGGAGCACCGCGAGACCGACAACCAGGCTCAACCCTTCGAGCTCCCGAGCGCCCCCCCTGACAGTAATGGCCAGAGAATAATAGAGGTTCTCTCCATAGGGACTGACCCAGGCTCGCCCGCGACGTCCACGCCCGGCAGTCTGCTGCTCGGCGACGATAACGAAAGGCGTCGAGGCTCCAGCCGCGAGCCTGCGCATGGCCTCGCTATTGGTTGAATCGACGGTGGGCATGATCTCGACAGGCCAGAGGCTGTCGATCTTCCGCGGATCCAGGAGACTGAGGGGACTCGCCAGGCGGTAACCCCGGCCACGCACCTTGTGGAACTGCAGGCCATGTTCAGCCTCCAGGTGCTGCAAGCGTTTCCAGACTGCACTGCGACTGATGCCCAGTACCGCCCCCAACTCCTCACCGGAGTGGAATCGCCCGTCTTGAAGTAGTTTCAGCAAGGTCTGCATAGACGCCCCACACTAGCCAGGCACGCATCATATAGAGGCACTTGCGCTTTGCCTACGAAAAGCCCTGCCGTATAGCTGCCTTTTCCCCGGATTTTCGCAGACTTTTCCGCGCGCAAAAGCAAAACCCCTGGTCA
>NZ_KV812703.1:34442-57438 GCF_001813485.1 Pseudomonas sp. HMSC067G02 | reverse complement strand
AGTCCGGCAGCGCGGTGTAGTGCAGGTGGTGCGGACCGGCCCAGATGTAGATCGAGATGATCGCCCAGAAATGCACGATGGACAGGCGATAGGAGTAGATCGGTCGCCCGGCCTGCTTGGGCACGAAGTAGTACATCATGCCGAGGAAGCCGACCGAGAGGATGAAGCCGACCACACTGTGCCCGTACCACCACTGGATCATCGCGTCGGTGGCGCCGGAATAGGCCGAGTAGGACTTGCCCAGGCTCACCGGCAGCAATGCATGGTTCACGATATGGACCATCGCGGTGACGATGATGAAGGCGCCGTAGAACCAGTTGCCGACGTAGATGTGCTTCACCTTGCGGCGAGCGATGGTGCCGAAGAACAGGTAGGCATAAACCACCCAGACGATGGCCATCCACAGCGCCAGTGGCCATTCCATCTCGGCGTATTCCTTGGAGGTGGTGTAGCCCAGCGGGTAGCTGACGATCATCCCCACGATCGCCGCCTGCCAGCCCCAGAACACGAAGCGCGCCAGGGAATCGGAGATCAGCCGCACGCCGCTGGTGCGCTGCACCACGTAGAAGGAGGTGGCGAACAACGCGCTGCCGCCGAAGGCGAAGATCACCAGGCTGGTGTGGATCGGGCGGATGCGGCCGAAGCTGGTCCAGGGCAGGTCGAGGTTGAGCGCCGGCCAGACCAGCTGGGCGGCGATGAACACCCCCAGGCCCATGCCGAGGATGCCCCAGACCAGGGTCATCAGGGTGAACTGGCGGACGACGTCGTAGTTGTAGCCGTCCGGATCTTTTCTGCTATCCGTATCGTTCATGGTCGCTGGCACGCCGGGCCCCGGGTCCGGCCGGCTGGCGAGCAGGCGCGACCCTCGGGTCCTCGTTGGGTTATCGGTATTTTTCTGGGTATCCCGTTGCCGGGTCGATGGAGTGCGGAGGTCGGATCTTCGTCTGGAAGGCTCGGAACAGACGGCTCATGGCACTGGTGGACATTCTAGGAGGGGAGCATTATTCGTCTCCAACGAATAATGTTGCTATTACAGTGCAAAATTATTGAATTGAAACGGAGGGGGACTTCCGGGGCAGGGCGCACAACCGCTTCGTGGGATGTGCGCCAGGGCGGCTATCCGCCCTCCGCGATGGTGCTGCCGGCGATGGCAGGCTCAGCCAGTCTTTTTCTTCTTCGGCAGCAGGCGCTTGACCAGCAGCACCCCCGCCAGCACCACGGCGCCGGCGACGATGCCGAACAGGAAGTTCAGCAGGGTCGGGGTGATCGCCGCCAGCAACGGGCCCAGCGTGGCGATGCCGGCGACGCTCTGCGCGGCCTGTTCGATGGCGTGGTGGACCACCGGGATACCGTGGGTGAGGATGCCGCCGCCGACCATGAACATCGCCGCCATGCCGACCACCGACAGGCCTTTCATCAGGTACGGCGCGGTGCGCAGGATGGCGCCGCCGAGCCCTTGGGCGAAGCCGCTGTCGCGCTTGGACAGATAGAGGCCGGCGTCGTCCAGCTTGACGATGCCGGCGACCAGGCCGTAGACGCCGATGGTCATCACCAGGGCGATGCCGACCAGCACCAGCACCTGGGTGGTGAAGCTGGATTCGGCGACGGTACCGAGGGTGATGGCGATGATTTCCGCGGAGAGGATGAAGTCGGTACGGATCGCGCCGCCGATCTTCTGCTTTTCCAGGGCAGCCACGTCGACATTGGCCGCCAGCGCTGCCTCGTCGGCGTGCTCGTCGTCATGGGGCAGGTACTTGTGGGCGATCTTCTCGAAGCCCTCGAAGCACAGGTAGGCGCCGCCGAGCATCAGCAGCGGGATCACCGCCCAGGGCGCGAAGGCGCTGATCAGCAGGGCGGCGGGAACGAGGATCGCCTTGTTCCGCAGCGAGCCCTTGGCCACCGCCCAGACCACCGGCAGTTCGCGGTCGGCGTTGACCCCGGTGACCTGCTGGGCGTTCAGCGCCAGGTCGTCGCCGAGAACGCCGGCGGTCTTCTTCGCGGCGACCTTGGTCATCAGCGAGACGTCGTCGAGCACCGCGGCGATATCGTCGAGGAGGGTGAGGAGGCTGGCTCCGGCCATGTTTGGGTTTCCTTACTGGTAGGGGGCGCGAGACGCCTATTTGACAATGGAACGGTGTCAGCGAACAGAGAACCTTCGATTCCTGGGATAGGCGATCCCCTGAGATGGTTCCGAAGCCGCCCCGTGGGCGGCTAGAATACGCGGCTGTCCGCCTCTGCTGAAACAGGTCGTTACGGAATGAGCTTTTCCCTGCTCCGCCTGGTGGGATTCATCCTCGGGCTTTTCCTGGTCACCCTGGCGGCCAGCATGCTGATCCCGATGCTGACGCTGGCGCTCTTCCAGCGCTACGACGATTTCGACGCCTTCCTCTGGTCGAGCCTGCTCACCGCGGCTGCCGGCCTCGCGCTGGTCTTGCCGGGACGGCCGGCTCACGTGCATTTTCGTGCCCGGCACATGTATTTCCTGACCACCGCCAGTTGGGTGGTGGTCTGCGCCTTCGCCGCGCTGCCGATGGTGATGGCTCGGCACATCAGCTACACCGATGCATTCTTCGAGACCATGTCGGGCATCACCACCACTGGCTCCACCGTGTTCAGCGGGCTGGACCAGATGTCGCCGGGCATCCTCATCTGGCGCTCGTTGTTGCACTGGCTCGGCGGCATCGGTTTCATCGGCATGGCGGTGGCGATCCTGCCGCTGCTGCGTGTCGGCGGCATGCGCCTGTTCCAGACCGAATCCTCCGACTGGGGCGAGAAGGTGATGCCACGCTCGCACATGGCGGCCAAGTACATCCTCGGCGTCTACGTCGCGCTTACGCTGCTGGGCGTGCTGTGCTTCTGGTGGGCGGGCATGACCCCCTTCGAGGCGTTCAACCATTCGATGGCCGCCATCTCCACGGGCGGCTTCTCCACCTCCGACGCTTCCCTCGCGCACTGGCCGCAACCGGCGGTGCACTGGGTCGCCGTGTTGTTCATGATCCTCGGCAGCCTGCCGTTCACCCTCTATGTCGCGACCCTGCGCGGCCATCGCCTGGCCTTGCTCAAGGACCACCAGGTGCATGGCTTCATCGGCTTCCTGGCGGTGACCTGGCTGGTTTTCGCCTTCTGGCTCTGGCTGAATTCCGATTACGGCTGGTGGGATGCGCTGCGCCTGGTGGCGGTCAATGTGACGTCGGTGGTGACCACCACCGGTTTCGCCCTGACCGACTACACCACCTGGGGAACCTTCGCGGTCATGCTGTTCTTCTACCTCACCTTCGTCGGCGGTTGCTCGGGCTCCACCGCCGGCGGGTTGAAGATCTTCCGCTTCCAGGTGGCCTTCGTGTTGCTCAGGGCCAACCTGCAGAACCTCGTGCATCCGCGGGCGACCATCCGGCAAAGCTACAACGGCCATCCGCTGGACGAGGAAATCGTCCGCTCGCTGATCACCTTTTCCTTCTTCTTCACCATCACCATCGGCGTGATCGCACTGGGGTTGACCATGCTCGGCCTCGACTGGGTCTCCGCGTTCACCGGTGCCGCGACCGCCGTGTGCAACGTCGGGCCCGGGCTCGGGCCGATTATCGGACCGGCGGGAAACTTTTCCAGCCTGCCGGACATGGCCAAGTGGCTGCTGACCCTCGGCATGCTGCTTGGTCGGCTGGAGATTCTCACCGTACTGGTGCTGTGCACCCGCGCGTTCTGGCGCTTCTGATCAGCCTTCGCGAGACAGGCTGGCGAGGGCCAGGCGGGCGATGGCCAGCTCGGCGTCGGTCTCCTCGTGGCTGCCGTCCTCGTCGAACCAGGCCGCCGAGAGTCCGGTCCAGGCCAGGATCCACAGCAGCAGGCGGCGGCGTTGCAGGCCGCTGGCGGCGACGACGATCTCCAGCTGGCGCTCGAAACGGCCGGGCGCCTGGGCGGTCTTCGCGTCGGGATTGGTGAACAGGTTGGCGTAGTCGTAGCCGCGCTCGCCGTAGAGCCGCTTGGGGTCGATGACTTGCCAGCCGCGCTCGCCGAAGTCGAGCACATTGCCGTGGTGGATGTCGCCATGCAGCGGGCGCTGTTCGCGAGCGGTCTCCAGCAGGTAGCGGGCGGCGTTCGCGCAGTCGACGTAGAGCCCGCCGTAGCGGCGCTCGGCGGCATACAGCGAGTCGAACCAGCGCTCCAGCGGGGTCAGTTCCGGCAACGGACCCGGGCGCGGGGCATGGATGCGTTCGATGGCCTGGCAGAGGATACGCGTAGCCTCGTCGTCGTCGCCGCGCTTGACCATCTCCAGCAGCGAGCGCCCGCCGGTGGCACGCTCCATCAGCAGCGCCTGGTGGTCGTAGGCCAGCACCCTGGCCGCGCCCTGGCCGTCCCACCAGTTGAGCAGTACGTGGCCGAAACGCTCTTCCTCGGCACTGGATATCTTCAGCATCGCCGCTGCGCCGCGATGGCGCACCGGCAGCAGGCGGCTGCTGTGGGTGGCGAAGGGCTCGCCGTCGGGTTGCAACGCCCAGCGCTCGAGGTAGGGCGAGAAGTCGAGGGATTCGTTCACGGTCGGTCTCAGGCGCCCAGGCGCTGCTGGATGAAGTCGAGGAAGCACTGGATGCGCAGCGCCAGTTGCGAGTTGCGGTAGTAGACGGCGTGGATCGGTTGCCGGTATTCGCTCATCTGTTCGGCGAACAGCGGCACCAGGCGCCCGTCCTGGATATCGCGGTCGGTCATGAAGCTGGCCAGGCAGGCGATCCCCTGGTGGCTCAGGGCCAGTTGGCGGAGGGTCTCGCCGCTGGAGGCAGAGATATCCGGCTGGATCTCCAGGCGATCGCCGTCGGCGTGCACCACCGGCCAGCGGTTGAGGTGCTCGGGCTGGGTGAAGCCGAGCAGGGTGTGCCCTCGCAGCCCCTCGATGCTCGTCGGCATGCCGTGGCGGGCCAGGTACTCCGGGCTGGCGAGGATGTGCAGGCGGCTGGCGCCCAGCGGCCGCGCGTGCAGGGTGGCGTCGCTGAGCGCGCCGATGCGGATCGCCACGTCGGTGCGTTGCTCCAACAGGTCGATGATCAGGTCGTTGGTGTTGAGTTCGAGCTGGATGTTCGGGTACAGCCGGCGGAACTCGCCGATGTGCGGCACCACCGCGTGCAGCATGAAGGGCGAGGCGGCGTTGATCCGCAGGCGCCCGGCGGGGCTCTGCCGGCGCAGGGCCAGGCGTTCCTCGAGCGCCTCCATCTGCTGCAGGATCTGCCGTGCCTGGTCGAGGAAGTAGCGGCCTTCCTCGGTCAGCTCCATGCGCCGGGTGGTGCGGTTGAGCAGGGTGGTGCCGAGCTTGTGCTCGAGGCGCGAGAGGGTCCGGCTGACGGCCGAGGCGGTCAGTCCCATCTGTTCCGCGGCGGCGCTGATGGAACCGCTGTCGACTACACTGACGAAGCTTTGCAGTTCATCGGAGTTGGCTTTCATTCGTGACTCCAGGGCAATCATTGCCGAAGCATAGCGATGTTTTCGGCAAGGACTGAAGAGGCACGCGTGCCCGCAGGAGGTTTTCATGCCCGGCCACCGCATCACCCTCACCGGAGAAAAGCAGACGCTCCTGATCACCCTCTACGCCAAGGCGCTGGATAGCCGCCTGGACGATTCCATCCTCCATGACCGTTTCGCCGAGGAGGCGGTGCGGCAGATCGACTTCGACTTCTCCAGGGTCGCCCTCGGCAAGGGCAACGAACGGGCCCTGGCCATGCGCTCGCATTACTTCGACCAGGCCTGCCGCGACTTCCTCGGCCGCCATCCCGAGGGGCAGGTGCTCAACCTCGGTTGCGGCCTGGACAGCCGTATCTACCGGGTCGATCCGCCGGCCGAGCTGCCCTGGTTCGACCTTGACTATCCGGAAGTCATGGACCTGCGCGAGCGGCTCTACCCGCCGCGCGCCGGCGCCTATCGGGCGCTGCGCCACTCGGTGGACGACGACGGCTGGCTGCAAGGGGTGCCGCGCGAGCGGCCCGCCCTGGTCCTGGCCGAGGGGCTGATGCCTTATCTGCGGGAGTCCCAGGTGCGACGCCTGGTGGAACGCCTGGTCGACCACCTGGGTAGCGGCGAGCTGCTGTTCGACGGCTACGGCCGCCTCGGCATCATGCTGCTGCGCCTGTATCCGCCGCTGCGCGAGACCGGGGCGCAGGTGTACTGGAGCATCGACGACCCGCGCGAACTCGAGCGGTGGCATCCGGCCCTGCGCTTCATCGAGGAGGTCACCGACTATGACCCGCAGGACGTTGCCAAGCTGCCGCAGTCGTCGCGGCTGATGCTGCCGATCTACAACGGCTTCGCCTTCCTGCGGCGGATGGGGCGGCTGATCCGCTACCGTTGGCCCAGGGTCTAGGCGCCGCAGGCGAGGCCGGGGTCAGGCGAGCACCGCCACCGACTTGATCTGCGCCCACAACAGCTGGCCGGGTCGTAGTTGCAACTGGTCCCGCGAGTAACGGGTGATCCGCGCCAGCAGCGGATTGCTGCCGGCATCCAGGCGCACCAGTACGTGGGCCGCGGTGTCGGTATCGACCAATTCCAGGACCCGTACCGGCAGGCGGTTGAGGATGCTGCTCTGGGCGTCGTCGCGCAGGTTCAGGCTGACGTCGCGCGCCTGTACCTTGAAGCGCAGGCGCTTGCCGGGGGCCAGCGGGGCGTGGGCGACGCGCATTTGCAGCGCGCTGCCGGGCAGGACCAGGGTCAGCAGGCCGTAGGCCGGGTCGTGGTCGCTGACCGTGCCTTCGATCACCACCCCGGCGTCGTCGTCCAGCGCCAGCGGCAGGTCGACTCGCGCCAGGGTTTCGCCGATCGGCCCGCTGGCGCGGACCTTGCCGTTCTCCAGCAGCACCAGGTGATCGGCCAGGCGCGCCACTTCGTCCGGCGAGTGGCTGACATAGAGCACCGGGATGTCCAGTTCCTCGTGCAGGCGTTCGAGATAGGGCAGGATCTCGCCCTTGCGCTTCAGGTCGAGGGATGCCAGCGGCTCGTCCATCAGCAGCAGGCGCGGGCTGGTGAGCAGGGCCCGGGCGATGCCGACGCGTTGCTGCTCGCCGCCGGAGAGGCGTTCCGGCATGCGTTCCAGCAAGTGCTCGATGCCCAGCAGGGCGCAGGCCTGTTCCAGCTCGACGCGGCGTTCGGCGGCGGCGATGCGCTTGAGACCGAAGGCCAGGTTGCGCCGCACCGTCAGGTGGCGGAACAGGTTGGCATCCTGGAACACGTAGCCGAGGGCACGTCGGTGGGGCGCGACGAAGAGGTTGCGGCGGCTGTCCTGCCAGGTCTCGCCGTTGATCGTCACCTCGCCCTCGGCGGCCTTTTCCAGGCCGGCGATACAGCGCAGGCAAGTGCTCTTGCCGGAGCCTGAATGGCCGAACAGAGCGGTCACGCCACGACCGGGAAGAGCCAGGTCGATGTCCAGTTCGAAGCCGGGGTAGGCGCGGCGGAAGCGCAGGCGCAGGCCGTCCATCTCAGGCCCAGCCCGGCCGGCGGCGCCGGCCCGAATAGAGGGCGAGGAGGACGACGAAGGAGAACGCCACCATGCCGCCGGCCAGCCAGTGGGCCTGGGCGTATTCCATGGCTTCGACGTGATCGAATATCTGCACCGAGACCACGCGGGTTTTCTCCGGGATGTTGCCGCCGATCATCAGCACCACGCCGAACTCTCCGACGGTATGGGCGAAGCCGAGGATCGCGGCGGTGACGAAACCCGGCCGGGCCAGCGGCAGGACCACGCTGAAGAAACGGTCGACGGGGCTCGCGCGCAGGGTCGCGGCAGCCTCCAGCGGTTTCTCGCCGATCGCCTCGAAGGCGTTCTGCAACGGTTGCACGACGAAGGGCAGCGAGTAGAACACCGAGCCGACCACCAGGCCGGCGAAGGTGAAGGGCAGGGTGCCGAGACCGAGGCTCTGGGTGAGCTGGCCGATGAAACCGTTGGGACCCATGCTGACCAGCAGGTAGAAGCCGATCACCGTCGGCGGCAGCACCAGCGGCAGGGCCACCACCGCGCCGATCGGCCCCTTCAGCCAGGAGCGGGTGCGCGCCAGCCACCAGGCGATGGGCGTGCCGATCAGCAGCAGGAGGAGGGTGGTGAGCGAAGCCAGCTCGATGGTCAGCCAGATGGCCGCCAGGTCCGTACTGTCGAGTGGCAACGCCATGCAGGTCCCGCCTTAGAGTTCGTAGCCGTAGGACTTGATCAGCGCGGCGGCCTTGGCGCCCTTCAGGTAGTCGACCAGGGCCTTGGCGGCGGCGTTGTCCTTGCCTTTGTTGAGGATGACCGCGTCCTGGCGGATCGGGTCGTGCAGCTCGGCGGGAACGATCCAGGCCGAGCCGGTTGCGACTTTACCATCCTTGTAGATCTGCGACAGGGCGACGAAGCCCAGTTCGGCGTTGCCGCTGGAAACGAACTGGTAGGCCTGGCTGATGTTCTGGCCTTCCACCAGCTTCGGCCCGAGCGTGGCGGCGAGGCCGAGCTTGTCCATCGCCTGGGTGGCGGCGAGGCCGTAGGGCGCGGTCTTCGGGTTGGCGATGGACAGGTGCCTGAAGCTGCCGCTCTTCAGCACCTCGCCCTTGGCGTCGACGTAGCCGGCCTTGGGCGACCAGAGTGCCAGGGTGCCGATGGCATAGGTGAAGCGCGAGCCGGGCACGACCTCGCCTTCCTGCTCCAGTTTCGCCGGAGTGCTGTCGTCGGCGGAGAGGAACACCTGGAACGGCGCGCCGTTCTTGATCTGCGTATAGAACTGGCCGG
This sequence comes from Pseudomonas sp. HMSC067G02, assembly GCF_001813485.1. Taxonomy (NCBI): domain Bacteria; kingdom Pseudomonadati; phylum Pseudomonadota; class Gammaproteobacteria; order Pseudomonadales; family Pseudomonadaceae; genus Pseudomonas; species Pseudomonas sp. HMSC067G02. The sequence goes on along the minus strand of NZ_KV812703.1, from coordinate 48,710 downwards.
TGGCGCCGTAGGCGGCGACCAGCCTGTGCCCGGTGTCTTTCTCGAATTCCTTGGCGATGGCCTGGATCGGCGCGGTGAAGTTGGCCGCGACGGCGACCTGCACCTCGTCGGCGCTGGCGGCCAGGGATACGGCGCTGGCGAGGAGGGCGAGCAACAGCTGGGGCAGGCGGGTGGTCATGGAGTGCTCCTGTGGGGGGCGAACGAAGTTGGCGGACGGGGCTGGCGCAAGCTTAGGGGTTCGCTATGGCTTTTGGAATATAGCGCTACGCGGAAATTGATCTGGCGCAAGTCGCTCAGCCGGCCAGCGCGCGGAAACGCCGACGCGGCGCGGCCTCGCCGGGGAGTGCCAGGCAGCCGGCGCAGACCAGGCGGACGATGTTTTCCGCCGCCTGCCGGTAGTCGCTCGCGTCCAGCCCGGCCTGGCCGGTGAGGCGCGCCAGTTGCCAGCCGCCAAGGGCATAGGACTCGGTCATCGCCCACAGGTTGAGCAGCAGGTGGTACGGATCCAGCGGCGCCAGCAGGCCTTCGTCGATCCACTGGCGGATGCGCTCGGCGTTGCGTTCCGCCTGGGCGTCGAGGCGTTCCAGCAGCGCCGCCGGCATGCGCGGCGCGCCGCGCATGATCTCGCAGGAGAAGACCCTGGCCGCGTGCGGCCGCTCGGCGCCGATGCGCATCTTGTTGTCGACGTAGGCGCGTAGCGCCTCGGCGGGCGGCTGGTCACCGGCGAATGGCCGGGAGGCTTCCAGCAGAGGCTCGACGATGCTGTCCAGCACCGCCTCGTAGAGTTGCGCCTTGGAGCGGTAGTAATAGAGCACGTTGGCCTTCGCCACGCCGGCGCGCTCGGCGACGTCGCTGAGCCGGGCGGCGCTGAAGCCGCAGTCGGCGAAGACTTCGCAGGCGGCGTCGAGGATCAGTTGCAGGTTGCGTTGGCGGATCTTCTTCATCGGGACCGATACGGGGCAGGTTTCGTTGTTAATATTTTTATATAACGAATGCCTTGTGCCTGGATAGTCGTCGCCAGGCCGGCGACGCTTGATCGGATGCGCATTGCCAAGCCGTGGGGGCGCTGGTATCTGTATGCATGAACAGTACCAGGCTCCGCTTCCCGTGAATTCCCCAGCGCTTCCCGAACCCTTCTACTACCTGCACAACTTCCGCGCGGTGCTCGCCTGGATCGGCGAACGCTATGCCGATCTGCTCGACGATCAGGAACGTGCCTTCATCGCCGCGTTCGCCGAATTGCCCGAGGCTAGCCAAGCCCTGCTGGTGCGCATGGTGATGCGCAAGGGCACGCTGTTCCGCGAAGGCAAGCTGGCCTATGCCGAGATCGGCGACACGCGCGCCGCCGTGCAACCGCTGTTGGCACTGGGCTGGGTGGACGCGCAGCCGGCCCTGGAACTGGCGCAACTGTTCGGCTTGCTGAAGAAGGACGAATTGTCGCAGCTGTTCAGGGACCATCTCGGGCGCGCGAACCTGCGCAAGGATGCGCTGCTGGAACGGCTCCAGCCGTTGTTCCCCGAGGCGCGGCGGCTCGCCGAGTGGCAGGCCGACTTCGCCGAACCGGTCTACGAGTTGCGCTGCATGGCGCTCTGCGACCGCTTGCGGTTGATGTATTTCGGCAACCTGTGGCAGGACTGGTCGGAGTTCGTCCTTGCCGACCTGGGTATCTATCGTTACGAAAGCGTCGAGTTTTCCGCCGATTCCCGCGGCTTTCGCCTGCGCGCCGACGTCGACGCCTATCTCCACCTGTTCGACTGCCGCCAGCGCTTCGACCTCGGCGAGCCGCTGGAGGAACTGCTCGCCGGCCTGCCGGGCGAACCCTACGCCAATCCCTGGCTGGAAGGGCGGCGGGTCAAGCTGCTGTTCCAGTTCGCCCAGTACTGCGAAAAGCAGCGGGATTTCGACCTGGCCCAGCGGCTCTATCGCCAATCCAGCCACCCCGGCGCGCGCCTGCGGGCGATTCGCAGCCTGGAACGTGGCGAGCGCTTCGCCGAAGCCCATGCATTGGCGCGGGAGGCCAGCTGTGCGCCGGAAAGCGACGCCGAACGCCAGGGCCTGGCCCGATTGCTGCCGCGCCTGCAAGGCAAGCTCGGCCTGCCGCGACAGGCGCGGGCGGCGGCTCCGGAAATCGAACGCCTGGACCTGTGCCTGGCGTTCCCGAGCGAACCCTGTAGCGTCGAGGGGGCGGTCCGCGAGCACCTGGAAGAGCCCGGTTGCGCGGTGCACTACGTCGAGAACGGCCTGATCAATTCGCTGTTCGGGCTGCTCTGCTGGGAGGCGATCTTCGCCGCCATTCCTGGGGCGTTCTTCCATCCCTTCCACAGCGCGCCGGCGGACCTGCACAGCGCCGACTTCCGCCAGCGCCGCGCCGCCCTGTTCGAGGCCTGCCTGGGGCGGCTGGAGGACGGCAGCTACCGCGACGCGATCCGCTGTCGCTACCGCGACAAGTTCGGCCTGCAGTCGCCTTTCGTCTACTGGGAGCTGCTTGGCGAGGAACTGCTCGAACAGGCGCTCGATTGCCTGCCGGCGGCCCACCTGCGCGCCTGGTTCGAACGCCTGCTGGAGGATATCCCGGGCAACCGCGCCGGCCTGCCGGACCTGATCCAGTTCTGGCCGGCGCAGCGTCGCTACCGGATGGTCGAGGTCAAGGGACCGGGCGACCGCCTGCAGGACAACCAGTTGCGCTGGCTGCAATTCTGCCGCGAGCGGGAGATGCCGGTGGCGGTCTGCTACGTGCGCTGGCATGTCGATGACTGAGCAGGGCGGCGAGGCGCTGTACCAGGTGGCGGTGCGCGCGCTTTGCGAGTTCAGCGCCAAGCGCGGCGACCTCGACCTGCGCTTCACCCCGTCGCCCAGCGCCCTGGAAGGCATCGCCGGACATACCCTGGTGACCTCCCGGCGCCCCGCTCACTACCAGCGCGAAGTGGCGCTGGACGGACGCTATCGTCACTTGCAGGTGCGCGGCCGGGCGGATGGCTACGATCCGCAGGCGAACTGCCTGGAGGAAATCAAGACCCACCGCGGCGACCTCGCCCTGCAACCGGCCAACCACCGGCACCTGCACTGGGCCCAGGCCAGGGTCTACGGCTGGCTGCTCTGCGCCGAACGGAAGCTGGAGGAAGTCGAACTGGCGCTGGTCTACCTGGAGGTCGGCAGCCAGAAGGAGACCCGCTTCGTCGAGCGGGTGCGGGCCGACGAGCTGCGGCTGTTCTTCGAGAGCCAGTGCCAGGCGTTTCTCGCCTGGGCCGAGCAGGAACTGGCGCACCGCCAGCGGCGCGACCGCGAACTGGCCGCGTTACGCTTTCCCCACGCCGAATTCCGCCACGGCCAGCGGCAACTGGCGGAGGCGGTGTACAAGGCCGCCTCCGCCGGTTGTTGCCTGATGGCCCAGGCGCCGACCGGGATCGGCAAGACCATCGGCACGCTGTTCCCGCAACTCAAGGCGATGCCCGGGCAGCGCCTGGACCGGCTGTTCTTCCTGGCCGCCAAGACCCCGGGCCGGGCCCTCGCGCTGCATGCCCTGCGCAGCCTGGAAGGGGAGACCGGCGGACTGCCGGTGCGGGTGCTGGAACTGTTGGCGCGGGACAAGGCCTGCGAGCATCCGGACAAGGCCTGCCACGGCGAGTCCTGTCCCCTGGCCCAGGGCTTCTACGAACGCCTGCCGGCGGCACGCGCCGCCGCCGTGGAGGCGCGCTGGCTGGACCAGGCGCGGTTGCGCGAGGTGGCGCTGGCGCACCGGGTCTGTCCCTACTACCTGGGCCAGGAACTGGCGCGCTGGTGCGACCTGGCGGTGGGCGACTACAACTACTACTTCGACCTCGGCGCCATGCTCCATGGCCTGGCCCAGGTCAACCAGTGGCGGGTGGCGGTACTGGTGGACGAGGCGCACAACCTGGTGGAGCGCGGCCGGCGGATGTATTCCGCCGAACTCGACCAGGGCGATTTCCTCGGTGTGCGCAAGACCGCCCCGGAGGCCCTGAGGAAACCGCTGGAGCGCATCCAGCGTGCCTGGAACGAACTGGGCAAGACCCAGGCGGACGGCTACCAGGCCTACGACGAGCCACCGCAGAAGCTGCTCCTGGCCTTGCAGAACGCGGTGGCGGCGATCAACGACCTGCTCGCCGAGCAACCGCAGGCGCTGGAGCCGGCGTTGCAGGAGTTCTACTTCGCGATCCTGCAGTTCGGCCGTCTCGCCGAGCTGTTCGGCGAGCATTCGCTGTTCGACATCGAGAAGCGCCCAGGCCGCAACGGCCGCAGCCTGGCCCGGCTGTGCCTGCGCAACGTGGTGCCGGCGGCGTTTCTCGCCGAGCGCTTCGCCGCCAGCCGCTCCACCGTGCTGTTCTCCGCTACCCTCGGGCCGCGCGACTATTACGCCGACCTGCTTGGCCTGCCGGCGGGCACGCCCTGGCTGGAAGTGGACTCGCCATTCAGCGCCGAGCAATTGGAGGTGCACATACAGCGTCGGGTTTCCACGCGCTATGCGCAGCGTCAGGCCTCCCTGGCGCCCATCGCGGCGATTCTCGGCGAGCAGTTTCGCCAGCGGCCGGGCAACTACCTGGCCTTCTTCAGCAGCTTCGATTACTTGCAGCAGACGCTGGACGTCTTCCGCCAGGCATACCCGTGGGTGCCGTGCTGGAGCCAGACGCGACGGATGGACGAGGCGGAGCGCCGGGCCTTCCTCGAACGCTTCGTCGCGGGCGGCGAGGGCATCGGCTTCGCCGTGCTCGGCGGTGCCTTCGGCGAAGGCATCGACCTGCCTGGAGAGCGCCTGATCGGCGCCTTCATCGCCACCCTCGGGTTGCCCCAGGTGAATCCGGTGAACGAGCAGATCCGCCTGCGCATGCAGCGCCTGTTCGGTGACGGCTACGACTACACCTACCTGTATCCGGGACTGCAGAAGGTGGTCCAGGCCGCCGGGAGGGTGATCCGCAGCCGCAGCGATCGCGGCGTGGTGCACCTGATCGACGACCGTTTCGCCCAGGCCAGGGTGCGCCGGTTGCTACCGGGCTGGTGGCAACTGCGTTGACCGGTGGCGATACGCCGGCAGGTGCTGCCGGACAGCCGGGCAGCCATGTATAATCGCGTCCCCACGATTTCCCCCGATCCGGATACGCCATGGCTTCCGCTCCCGACGCTCTTCCCCAGGCCCTTTCCTCCGACGACGCTCCGGCCCAGGCCGCGCCGAGCGACGCCAGCGCGTTGCTGAAGGCCGCCCTGGCGAAGAAGAACCAGGCCCAGCTCTATCCGCAGCGGAAGATCCACGACAAGGGCCAGCGTCCCGGCATGGCGCCGCGCGGTACCCGTCGTTCGATGGGCAAGCGCTGAGGCCTTTCCCGCGCCTGGCGTTTTGTGGGCCAGTTCCCGCCACGAAGGATCAAAGCGGGCAGCCTTAACAGTTTTGCCCTTTCGCGGCCGTAGGCCGCAGCCCCATCCCTTATGCTCGCCGCCCCTGGGCGAGCCGCGTCGATGCAGCGCGCCCGTTTGCCGGAATCCGCCTGCTGCATGTCGCGTCACCTTCCATCGTCTTTCGTTTCCCTGCGCAGCCTGGCCGGGCATGCGCCCGCTGTGCTTTGCGTGCTGCTGCTGGCGTTGCTCAGCGCCAGCCTGGCCAGCCAGACGCGCTCGCTGCGCCGCGAGCTGGCGGAATTGCCCGCCGCAGCGGCCCCGGCGCCGCCAGCCAACCCTTCAGCGGCCCCGCACGCGGCGTTAGCCGGCTTGTTCGGTGGCGCTCCGTCGCCGCGCGGCGCGACGGCGGGCGAGCGTCTGCAATTACGCCTGCTGGCCTGCTTCCTGGCGCGTCGCGAGGACCGCTCGGCGGCGCTGATCGCGGTGGCCGGGCGCTCGCAGCGCTTCCTGCCGGGCGCCGAAGTGCGCCCCGGCACCGTGCTGCTGGCGGTTCATCGCGACCATGTGGTGCTGCGCGACCAGGGTTATGAAGAACGTCTGTATTTCCCCAAAGCCGAAGGGGCAGAAACCACCCATGCCACGTTGTAGTACCCGTTCCGCCCAGCGCCTGTCTCCGCTGTTCCTGGTCCTGTCGCTGGCCGTCCTCGGCCTGGCGCCGCCGGTCCATCCGGCACCTGCCGCGACTGCCGCCGCGCAAGAGGAAGAGCAGTGGACGATCAACATGAAGGATGCCGAGATCGGCGACTTCATCGAGCAGGTATCGAGCATCAGCGGCCAGACCTTCGTCGTCGATCCGCGGGTGAAGGGACGGGTCACGGTGGTATCCCAGGCGCGGCTCAGCCTGGCGGAGGTCTACCAACTGTTCCTTTCGGTGCTCGCCACCCATGGCTACGCGGTGCTGCCGCAGGGCGACCAGGCGCGTATCGTGCCGAACATGGAGGCACGCCAGGACGCCGCGCAGAAGACCGTCCGCGATGGGCCGGGCAGCCTGGAGACGCGGGTGGTCCAGGCGCAGCAGACCTCGGTGGCGGAACTGATCCCGATGATCCGGCCGCTGGTCCCGGCCCATGGCCACCTGGCCGCCGTGCCGTCGGCCAACGCGCTGATCGTCAGCGACCGCCGCGCCAACATCGAGCGCATCGAGGCGATCGTGCGCAGCCTCGACCGGGCCGGCGAACATGACTACAGCATCTACGACATGCGCCATGCCTGGGTCGCGGAAATCGCCGAGGTGCTCGATCGCAGCGTCACCCCGGCCGCCGGGAAGAGCGCCGCCACCGTCCAGGTCCTCGCCGACAGCCGCAGCAACCGCCTGGTCCTGCTCGGGCCGCCGCAGGCGCGAGCGCGCTTGCTGCGGCTGGCGCAGTCGCTCGACGTCCCCTCGTCGCGGTCGGCGAACAGCCGGGTGATCCGCCTGCGCCATGGCGACGCCAAGACCCTCGCCGCCACCCTCGGGGAGATCGGCGAATCGCTGCACGGCGAGCGGGGCCAGGATGGACGGGGAAGCGGCAAGCGCGGCCTGCTGGTGCGCGCCGACGAATCGCTGAATGCCCTGGTGATCCTCGCCGACCCGGAGGATGTCGGTCTGCTCGAGGACATCGTCCGCCAGCTCGACGTGCCGCGTGCGCAACTGTTGGTGGAGGCGGCGATCGTCGAGCTGTCCGGCGAGATCGGCGACGCCCTCGGGGTGCAATGGGCGCTGCGTAGCGGGCATGTCGCCGGCGGCGCTGGCTTCGCCGACAGCGGGTTGTCCATCGGCACCCTGCTAGGCGCGTTGCAGGCCGGCAAGCCGCCGGCAGAGCTGCCCGACGGTGCGATAGTCGGCCTCGGCAGTCGCGATTTCGGCGCACTGGTCACCGCGCTGAGCCGCAATAGCCGCAGCAACCTGCTGTCGACGCCGAGCCTGCTGACCCTGGACAACCAGAAGGCGGAAATCCTGGTCGGCCAGAACGTGCCGTTCCAGACCGGCAGCTACACCACCAGCGCCAGCGGTTCGAGCAATCCGTTCACCACTGTCGAGCGCAAGGATATCGGGGTGACCCTCAAGGTCACGCCGCACATCGGCGAGGACCGCATGCTGCGCCTTGAGATCGAGCAGGAAATATCCTCCATCGCGCCAACCGCCACCCTGGCGGCGAAGGCGGTGGACCTGGTGACCAACAAGCGCTCGATCAAGAGCACCGTACTGGCCGACGACGGCCAGGTCATCGTCCTCGGCGGACTGATCCAGGACGACCTGCTGCGCAGCGATTCGCGGGTACCGCTGCTGGGCGACATCCCCGGCTTCGGCCGGCTGTTCCGCTCGTCCCGCGAGACCCGGGTGAAGCGCAACCTGATGGTCTTCCTGCGACCGAGCATCGTCCGCGATGCCGCCGGCCTGGAGCGCATCAGCCATGGCCGTTACCGTTCCATCCAGTTGCTGCGCGGTGCCGCCGGCGAACCGGCACGCCCGCTGTTCGAGGATGCCGGCGCCATCGACCTGCGTCCCGCCGCCCAGGTCGCACCGGCACCTATTGGCTCGCCGCGCAGCTATCCGGCTCCAGCCCCGGTGCTGATGGAGAAGCCGCGCCTGGCGGACCCGGCGTCCCTGGGCGACGGCCGCGGCGGCGAGGTGCTGGAGGTTCGCCAGGGCACGCACGCGCCGCAGCCGCCGTCACCCCAGCGCTACGCCGTGCGATTGGTCGAGGGCAGCAGCGAAGCCTTCATGCGCGCGCTGATCGAGCGGCATCCGGGCCTGTCGTTGCGTTTGCGCCGCGAACTGCGCGATGGCCAGGAGCTGTTCGCGGTGGAGCGGGGCGACTACCTCGACCCGGAGCAGGCACGCCGGGCCCTGGCGGAACTGCCCCAAAGCCTGCCGCGAGGGAAGGCGCGGGTGATTGCGCATACGCCGGGAAGCGCCCTGTGACGGACTTCGAATCCTGCGTCGCGCTTCGTCCACCGGATTGACCGGCGCGCTGCGGCGGCCGCGCTCCGGCGCAGCGCCACTGCCAGATCTGGCAGTTGTCGCTGGCGGGGACGGAGGCTTTAGTAGCCGCACTTTTTTCCAGGGCCGGGCAGTGGGACCGCAATGCATGGACGACATCGAGACCAGAGTGAGGAAGCTGGTAGCCGCCCGGCTCGGCGTGGAGGAATGCGACATCCGGCTGGACAGCGATTTCCGTAACGACTTCGGTGCCGAGTCGCTCGAGGTGGTCGAACTGGTCATGGCCCTGGAAGCGGAGTTCGGCGTCGAGATCGCCGATGACGATGCGGAACGGATCGAGACCGTGCGCCAGGCCATCGACTATCTCGAGGAAGCCGTGCCGACCTGACTCCCCCTGGACCACCGGCCGATGCCGTGGTCATTCCCTGCGAAACGCTGTGCGCCACCTCCCGCCCGTGCCGGCGGCAAGGTGCGCGACGTCCCGCGCTTCGATTACGCCGGATCGTCCAGCCCGCCCCGGGCCGATCCGGCTTTTTTTTGCCCGCCACCGCGGTAGCGAGGCAGCCGCCGTCGGTTGGATTTCCTGAATCTTCCGGCGCCTCGCCGGTCGACCGGACAGGGGCGTTGCGCCATTCGCGGTGCGCGCCCGCCATTCGTAACGGAGGTCGCCATGGCTACACGACGGAAAACCACACCCCAGGAAATCGACGACATTCAGGACCGCATGGGTTCGATACGCGAACTCGATTTCGACGAGCGCCGCCAGGCGCGCAAGGCACGGATCGGCGACGAGCGGCCCGAGGCCGAGGTGGAAGCCGAGTTTTCCCTGCGGCGGGTACGCGAGGCGGGCCACGCCGGCGGGCAGCCGGACGAGGACGACGGTTACCAGGATAACGTCGGCATGGACGATCTGGCGCCGGAGACCCTGATCGATGAAAGCGGTGCCCGCTCGCCGGCCGAGCGCGGTGGCGAATCGCCCGCGGACAAGCGCCTGAGGGTCGTGCATGGCAACGAGATCGGCGCTGGCCACGGCCTTGACGAAGCCGAGCTGGCACGTCGCGATCCGCTCGACGGCTCCTCCACCGAGGAACGCTGAGCGCGCGCAGACTGTATCGAAGTATTTCCGGCGCCTGGCGTTCTGTGATCGATTCGGCTCGGTTGTGGTGCGCTGCCGCACGCTTTACCGCCGGATGGAGCGGGGCACCGGATTTACTGCAAAAGCTGATAGTTGTCTTCCCGGGTGACGGCGTTGCACGGTCCTGCGGCGTGCAACCCGGCCTGGGCGAAATACCGGCGGAGCGGACCAGGCTATCCCGTCGGAGGCGATGTCGCCGGGCTGCTGGCTTTCAAGGTTTCCCTTCGATGACCAGGAGCTACCCATGCAGCACAAAAGATCCCGCGCCCTGGCGAGCCCGCGCTCGCCGTTCCTCTTCGCCCTGCTGGCGCTCGCCGTGGGCGGCACGGCCAACGCCCATGACGATGGCCTGCCGGCCTTCCGCTATTCGGCGGAGCTACTCGGCCAGTTGCAATTGCCCAGCGTGGCCCTGCCGCTGAATGACGAACTGTTCCTCTACGGTCGCGACGCCGAGGCGTTCGACCTCGAGGCCTACCTGGCCTTGAACGCGCCGGCGCTGCGCGACAAGAGCGAATACCTGGAGCACTGGAGCGGCTATTACAGCATCAACCCGAAAGTGTTGTTGACCCTGATGGTCATGCAGTCCGGGCCGTTGGGTGCGCCGGACGAGCGCGCCTTGGCGGCGCCGCTGGGGCGGCTGTCGGCGAAACGCGGCTTCGATGCCCAGGTACGCGACGTGTTGCAGCAGTTGTCGCGACGCTACTACGGTTTCGAGGAATACCAGTTGCGCCAGGCGGCTGCGCGCAAGGCCGTCGGCGAGGACGGCCTGAACGCGGCATCGGCCGCGCTGCTCGGTCTGTTGCGAGAGGGGGCGAAGGCCTCCGCCGTGCAAGGCGGCAATCCGCTCGGCGCCTACGCGCAGACCTTCCAGCGCCTGTTCGGCACCCCGGCCGCGGAACTCCTGCAGCCGCGCAACCGCGTGGCCCGGCAACTCCAGGCGAAGGCCGCGCTGGCGCCGCCATCCAACCTGATGCAATTGCCCTGGCGCCAGGGCTATTCCTGGCAGCCCAACGGAGCGCATTCGAACACCGGCTCGGGCTATCCGTACTCCTCCTTCGATGCGTCCTACGACTGGCCGCGCTGGGGCAGTGCGACCTACAGCGTGGTCGCCGCCCACGCCGGCACGGTACGGGTGTTGTCGCGCTGCCAGGTACGGGTGACCCACCCCAGCGGCTGGGCGACCAACTACTACCACATGGACCAGATCCAGGTGAGCAACGGCCAGCAGGTCAGCGCCGACACCAAGCTCGGCGTCTATGCCAGCAACATCAACACCGCGCTCTGCGAGGGTGGCAGCTCCACCGGACCGCACCTGCATTTCTCGCTGCTCTACAACGGCGCCTTCGTTTCCCTGCAGGGAGCCAGCTTCGGTCCGTACCGGATCAACGTCGGCACCAGCAACTACGACAACGACTGTCGCCGCTACTATTTCTACAACCAGAGCGCCGGCACCACCCATTGCGCTTTCCGCCCGTTGTACAACCCCGGCCTGGCGCTCTGAGTCGGCGCGGGGCCCGGCTCCAGCCGGGCTCCGCGCGAGGCTCCGCCGCGAGCGAAACGGCGCTGAACACCGGGCGCGTCGCTGCCGCCGCGCCCGGCGCCAGGCTGACCGCGTGGGCCGGCATGCTCAGCCGCGCCGTGGTAGCAGGGCGTAGGCGTCGCGAACCACATCCTTGCCGTAGTGGCGCTCCAGGCGGCGGACGACGAAGTGACCGCGCGCCATGGCCTGGAAATGGTTCATGAACACCGTGTTGATCGCCGCGCCGCCGAGGGCGCCGACGATGGGCACGATCTGCGCCGCGAGCTTTTCCGAATACTGCACGCCCAGGCGCTCGGCGACCTTGCGCACCAGGGCCAGGAGCATGGGCGCGGCCTTCTTGCTGCCGGCGTCCTTGCCGAGGAAGTCGGCGGCCGCCTTGACCTGCTGGGCCAGCGCCGTACGCACCGCGTAGTAGCCGGACTCCGACGCGTCGTCCGAGGCGGATTTGCCGCCGAGGGCGAAGACTTCGATACAGGCCATCAGGGTGTCCATGTCCCTGATCGACTCGCCCTCGCTGCGCGCGATGTCGGCGATGGAACGGAAGATGATGCCGGTGGTGACCGGCACCTCGACCAGCATCGCCAGCGGCCCGAAGAAGCCGCCGACGCCACCGGAAACGGCGGCGCCGAGGGTATGCAGGCGGTTCGCCGGTTGACCGCTGGCGTTTTCCTGGAGAGTGGCGGTGGCCGAGCGGGCGACTTTCAGCAGCGCTCCCTCGATCACCGAACCGAGCTTCTCGTTGACCTTCCGCGGCAGCTTCTTCAGGCCGTATTCGATCGGCGTGCCCAGCAGGCTGGTGAGTTGCGCGGTGAGTCCAGGGTTCTCCAGCAGGTTCTTGGCGGCCTGGAGTTGCTTGAGATCGGCAGGGGAAAGGCTCATGGAAGGTCCGGCTGACGGTGGTCGGTCAACCTAACCACTGTCCGCCGGCGTTGTCCACGCTCAATAGTCGCCGCGCTTGCGGAAGGCCCAGCGGCCGGCGAGGAAGGTGAAGCTGGCGACCAGCACGAGCATGATCCAGAAGCCTTCAGGATCGTCGGCGAAGGGAATCCCGCCGACGTTCATGCCGAAGAAGCCGGCGACGATGTTGATCGGCAGGGCCAGCACCGTGACCATGGTCAGGGTGAAGAGGATGCGGTTGTTCTGTTCGTTGAGCTTGGCCGCGATCTCTTCCTGCAGCAGCTTGATCCGTTCGCCCAGGGCGGTCAGGTCGCTGATCACCAGGGAGAACTCCTCGGTGGCTTCGCGCAGCTCACGCAGGTCGGCATCCTGTAGCCATTCCGGCGGTCGGTTGAGCAGGCGCAGCAGCGAACCGGGCTCCAGCGCCAGCAGGCGTTGCAGGCGTACCAGCACGCGCCGCATGGCGCCGAGGTCGGCGCGGTTGGCGGAGAGGCGCAGGGCCAGTAGCTGGTCCTCGATGCGGTCCACTGCGACGCTGGTTTCGCGGACGATCTGGGTCAGCACGTCGCCCTGGTCGCGCAACAGGTGGATCAGCAACTGCAGGGGCGAACGGAAAGGTTCGCCGTGCTTCACCGAAGAGCGCAGCTTGTCCACCGAGCGCAGCGGTTGCGCTCGTGCACTGACCAGCAGCCGGCCACGGGCGCAGACCCACAGGGTGGCGACGTCCGAAGAGACCAGGCCGAAGTTGAAGACCACGTCGTTGACCACTGCCAGCAGCGCCGAGTCGACGTGTTCGATGCGCGTCGAGCGCGACCCTTCGCGCAGGCTTTCGAAGAAATAATCCGGCAGTTCCAGATGCTTCTTCATCCAGCGCTCGCAGGCGGCATGGGCGAGGTTCAGGTGCAGCCAGAGGAACTCGTCCGGCGCCTCCTCGCGAGCCTGCCGCAGGCAGGCGAGGGCGGTAGCCGAGTCGATTTCCCGCCCCGCTTCGCCGGGGCGGAAACGGAAACCGTAGATCAGGCCGAACAGGTCGGCGTCCTGGGGCGGGGAGATACCGTGATGCATGGTCGCTCGCGGGAGAGGATCGGTTGGATAACTTGGCATCGTGACGATGACGCTTTGATTGCAGGACGATGAAGGCCGCTTCGCGGGATGCCCGGCGATGCTTTCCGTTGGAACTGTCGGGGTCGTCTTGCCGTCGCCTCGCGCCGACGAACTACGAGGTGCCGGGAAGTGCTATTTCATTTCTCCCGGTTTTTTATGAAATACGCATCGTAGAGTTCTGATATTTGCCCGCTGGGTTATTTAGTCGATTTGCCGTGCCAGGTGATGGGGGTTTTTTATAAAGTATTATAACTTTTTGATTATATATTGTTTATCAATCAGATAGGTGTGTGATGGCTAAATGGCTGCATGTTTTCCAGGGGTTATCTAAATTGAATTTTTCATGGGGGTTTTCTTAGTCGTTATATATAAAGTCAGACTCGCCTTTTATTTAAAAGCTGCTATTTCTGGATTACATGGTGCGGCCGTTCGGTCGCTGCTTGACAAGAGGAATGTCGGAAATGTCGATCCAGGCGAAAGTTACCCCTATCGATCAGAGTATTTCTTCTGCGGCTGCCGTCGAGGTTCCGGAAAACGGGATACTCAAACTCTCCCAGAGCAGTAATATCGCGCTCGATGTCGCACCGGAGTCGGTGGCGGGATACTCGAAGAGCGGTTCGGACCTGATCGTCCAGCTGAAGACCGGGGAAAGCGTACGCATCGCCAACTTCTATGCGGAAGGCCAGCCTTCCAGCCAGCTGTTCCTGGCCGACAAGGACAAGCTGGTGGCGGTAGACCTGCCGCCGGTCGCCGCCGACGGGCCGCTGATGGCCGGCTACATCCCGCAGGAAAGCCTGGCCGGTTTCGAGTCGCTGACCGGCGCCGGTGTGCTCGGTGGCATGAGCGCAGGGACTGCGCTGCTGGTCGGTGCGGCGGCCATCGGCGCCGGGGTGGCGATTTCCAACAGCAGCGGCGGCGGTGGCGGCGGCGGTTCTTCGGTGCCCCCGGACACCACTCCGCCGAAGGCGGCCAGCGGCCTGAAGATAGCGCCTGACGGCAGCAGCATCAGCGGCCAGGCCGAGGCCGGCGCGAGCGTCGGCATCGATACCAATGGCGACGGCAAGCCGGACCTCACCGTGATCGCCGATGCCAACGGCAATTTCACCGCTCCGCTGAACCCGCCGCTGACCAATGGCCAGACGGTCACCGTGGTGGTCACCGACCCGGCTGGCAACGCCAGCCCGCCGGCCCAGGTCACCGCTCCGGACACTACCGCCCCGGCGCCGGCTACCGACGTGCAGGTGGCGCCGGACGGCAGCAGCG
>NZ_KV812703.1:34050-34342 GCF_001813485.1 Pseudomonas sp. HMSC067G02 | reverse complement strand
GACGGCGACGGCCAGCCGGACACCACCGTGGTGGTCGGCCCCGGCGGCAGCTTCGAGGTTCCGCTGAACCCGCCGCTGACCAATGGCGAGACGGTGACGGTGATCGTTACCGACCCGGCCGGCAACAACAGCACCCCGGTGACCGTCGAGGCGCCGGACACCACAGCCCCGGCGCCGGCCACCGACGTGCAGGTGGCGCCGGACGGCAGCAGCGTCACCGGCAAGGCCGAACCCGGCTCGACGGTGGGCGTCGATACCGACGGCGACGGCCAGCCGGACACCACCGTGGTGG
>NZ_KV812703.1:32345-33950 GCF_001813485.1 Pseudomonas sp. HMSC067G02 | reverse complement strand
TTACCGACCCGGCCGGCAACAACAGCACCCCGGTCACCGCCGAAGCCCCCGACTTCCCCGACGCGCCCCAGGTCAATGCCAGCAACGGCAGCGTCCTCAGCGGTACGGCGGAAGCGGGCGTGACCATCGTGATCACCGACGGCAACGGCAATCCGATCGGCCAGACCAGCGCCGATGCCAACGGCAACTGGAGCTTCCCCCCCGGTAGCCAACTGCCGGATGGCACCGTGGTCAATGTGGTGGCCAGGGACGCCGCCGGCAACAGCAGCCCGGCGACCTCCATCACCGTCGACGGCGTGGCGCCGAACGCGCCGGTGGTCGAGCCGAGCAACGGCAGCGAACTCAGCGGGACTGCCGAACCGGGCAGCAGCGTGACCCTGACCGACGGCAATGGCAATCCGATCGGCCAGACCACCGCCGATGCCAACGGCAACTGGTCTTTCACGCCGTCCACCCCGTTGCCGGACGGTACCGTGGTCAACGTGGTGGCCAGGGATGCCGCCGGCAACAGCAGTCCGCCGGCCAGCGTTACCGTGGATGCCGTCGCGCCGGCCACGCCCACCGTCGATCCGAGCAACGGTACGACCCTCAGCGGCACCGCCGAGCCGGGCGCTACCGTGACCCTGACCGACGGCAACGGCAACCCGATAGGGCAGGTCACCGCCGACGGCAGCGGCAACTGGACCTTCACCCCGAGCACGCCGTTGCCCAACGGTACGGTGGTCAACGCCACGGCTACCGACCCGTCCGGCAACGCCAGCCCGCCGGCCAGCGTCACCGTGGACGCCGTGGCACCGGCCACGCCAGTGGTCAACCCGAGCAACGGCAGCACGCTCAGCGGCACCGCTGAGCCGGGCGCCACCGTGACCCTGACCGACGGCAACGGCAACCCGATTGGCCAGGTCACCGCCGACGGCAGCGGCAATTGGAGCTTCACTCCGACCACGCCGTTGCCCAACGGCACCGTGGTCAACGCCACGGCCACCGACGCCTCCGGCAACACCAGTGCGGGCAGCAGTGTCACCGTGGACTCGGTAGCCCCGGCCACGCCAGTGGTCAACCCGAGCAACGGCACCACGCTCAGCGGCACCGCCGAGCCGGGCAGCAGCGTGACTCTGACCGATGGCAACGGCAACCCGATCGGGCAGGTCACCGCCGACGGCAGCGGCAACTGGAGCTTCACCCCGTCCACGCCGCTGGCGGATGGAACCGTGGTCAACGCCACGGCCACCGATCCGGCGGGCAACACCAGCGGCCAGGGCAGCACCACCGTCGATGGCGTGGCGCCGGCCACGCCGACCGTCAACCTGAGCAACGGCAGCAGCCTCAGCGGCACTGCGGAACCGGGCAGCACGGTGATTCTCACCGACGGCAACGGCAATCCGATCGCCGAGGTCACCGCCGACGGCAGCGGCAACTGGACCTACACCCCGTCCACGCCGATCGCCAACGGCACCGTGGTCAACGTGGTGGCCCAGGACGCCGCCGGCAACAACAGCCCGGGCGCCAGCGTCACCGTGGACTCGCAGGCCCCGGCGGCGCCGGTGCTCAACCCAAGCAACGGCACTACGCTCAGCGGCACCGCCGAGCCGGGCGCTACCGTGA
>NZ_KV812703.1:31520-32245 GCF_001813485.1 Pseudomonas sp. HMSC067G02 | reverse complement strand
GCTTCACGCCGGGCACGCCGCTGGCCAACGGCACCGTGGTCAACGCCACGGCCAGCGACCCGACCGGCAATACCAGCGCTCCGGCCAGCACCACCGTGGACTCGGTGGCGCCGGCCGCGCCGGTGGTCAATCCGAGCAACGGCGCGGAGATCAGCGGCACCGCCGAACCGGGCGCCACGGTGACCCTGACCGATGGCAGCGGCAATCCGATCGGGCAGGTCACCGCCGACGGCAGCGGCAACTGGAGCTTCACCCCGTCCACGCCGCTGGCGGATGGAACCGTGGTCAACGCCACCGCTACCGACCCGGCCGGCAATACCGGCGGCCAGGGCAGCACTACCGTGGACGCCATCGCGCCGGCCACGCCGACCGTCAACCTGAGCAATGGCAGCAGCCTCAGCGGCACTGCGGAACCGGGCAGCACGGTGATTCTCACCGACGGCAACGGCAATCCGATCGCCGAGGTCACCGCCGACGGCAGCGGCAACTGGACCTACACCCCGTCCACGCCGATCGCCAACGGTACTGTGGTCAACGTGGTGGCCGAGGACGCCGCCGGTAACAGCAGCCCGCCGGCGACGGTGACCGTCGATTCCAGCGCGCCGCCGGCGCCGGTGATCAACCCGAGCAACGGCGTCGTCATCAGCGGTACCGCCGAGGCCGGTGCCACCGTGACCCTCACCGATGCCGGCGGCAACCCGATAGGGCAGGTCACCGCCGACGGC
>NZ_KV812703.1:30479-31420 GCF_001813485.1 Pseudomonas sp. HMSC067G02 | reverse complement strand
CACGCCGGGCACGCCGCTGGCCAACGGCACGGTGATCGTCGCCACGGCCACCGACCCGACCGGCAATACCGGCCCGCAGGCCGCCACCACGGTGGACGCGGTGGCGCCGCCGGCGCCGGTGATCGATCCGAGCAACGGCACGACCATCAGCGGCACCGCGGAGGCCGGGGCCAAGGTGATCCTCACCGACGGCAACGGCAACCCGATCGGCGAAACCACCGCCGACGGCAGCGGCAACTGGACTTTCACGCCCGCCACGCCGCTGGCCAACGGCACGGTGGTCAACGCCGTGGCCCAGGACCCTGCGGGCAATACCGGCCCGCAGGGCAGCACTACCGTGGACGCGGTGGCGCCGAACACGCCTGTGGTCAATCCGAGCAACGGCAACCTGCTCAACGGTACCGCCGAGCCGGGCAGCACCGTGACCTTGACCGACGGCAACGGCAACCCGATCGGCCAGACCACCGCCGATGGCAGCGGCAACTGGAGCTTCACGCCCGGCTCGCAACTGCCCAACGGCACCGTGGTCAACGTGACCGCGAGCGACGCCGCCGGCAATACCAGCCTTCCCGCTACCACGACGGTGGATTCCTCGCTGCCGTCGATCCCGCAGGTGGATCCGAGCAACGGTTCGGTGATCAGCGGCACCGCGGACGCCGGCAACACCATCATCATCACCGATGGCAACGGCAACCCGATTGGCCAGGTCACCGCCGACGGCAGCGGCAACTGGTCCTTCACTCCAGGCATCCCGCTGCCGGATGGCACGGTGGTCAACGTGGTGGCGCGCAGCCCAAGCAATGTCGACAGTGCGCCGGCGGTGATCACGGTGGATGGCGTGGCCCCGGCGGCGCCGGTGATCGATCCGAGCAACGGCACCGAGATAAGCGGTACCGCGGAAGCTGGCGCGACGGTGATCCTCACCGATGGCGGCGGCAACC
>NZ_KV812703.1:29908-30379 GCF_001813485.1 Pseudomonas sp. HMSC067G02 | reverse complement strand
ACGGCAGCGGCAACTGGACGTTCACCCCGGGCACCCCGCTGGCCAACGGCACCGTGATCAACGCGGTGGCCCAGGACCCGGCCGGCAACACCAGCGGTCCGGCCAGCGTCACCGTCGATGCCATCGCCCCGCCGGCGCCGGTGATCGATCCGAGCAACGGAGTCGTCATCAGCGGTACGGCGGAAGCCGGGGCCACGGTGATCCTCACCGACGGCAACGGCAACCCGGTCGGCCAGGTCACCGCCGACGGCAGCGGCAACTGGGCCTTCACGCCCGCTACGCCGTTGGCCAATGGCACGGTGATCAATGCGCTGGCCCAGGACGCCGCCGGCAACAACAGCAGTCCCACCAGCGCCACCGTCGACTCGCTGGCGCCAGCAGCCCCGGTGATCGATCCGAGCAACGGTAGCGTGATCGCCGGTACCGCCGAGGCTGGTGCCACGGTGATCCTCACCGACGGCAACGGCAACC
>NZ_KV812703.1:0-29808 GCF_001813485.1 Pseudomonas sp. HMSC067G02 | reverse complement strand
CGATGGCAGCGGCAACTGGAGCTTCACGCCCGGCACGCCGCTGTCCAATGGCACGGTTGTCAATGCGGTGGCCCAGGACGCTGCCGGCAACACCAGCGGCCCGGCCAGCACCACGGTGGACTCGGTGGCGCCGGCCGCGCCGGTGATCGACCCGAGCAACGGCAGCGTGATCGCCGGTACCGCGGAAGCCGGTGCGACGGTGATCCTCACCGATGGCGGCGGCAACCCGATCGGCCAGGCCACCGCCGACGGCAGCGGCAACTGGACGTTCACCCCGGGCACGCCACTGGCCAACGGCACGGTGATCAACGCCGTGGCCCAGGACCCGGCCGGCAACACCAGCGGTCCGGCCAGCACCACGGTGGACGCGGTGGCCCCGGCCACCCCGGTGGTCAACCCGAGCAACGGCAGCGTGATCGCCGGTACCGCGGAAGCCGGCGCCACGGTGATCCTCACCGACGGCGGCGGCAACCCGATCGGCCAGGCCACTGCCGATGGCAGCGGCAACTGGAGCTTCACCCCGGGCACACCGCTGGCCAACGGCTCGGTGGTCAATGCGGTGGCCCAGGACGCCGCCGGCAACACCAGCGGTCCGGTCAGCACCACGGTGGACGCTGTGGCCCCGGCCACCCCGGTGATCGACCCGAGCAATGGTGTCGAACTCAGCGGCACCGCCGAACCCGGCGTCCGGGTGATCCTCACCGATGGCAATGGCAACCCGATCGGCCAGACCCTTGCCGACGGCAGCGGCAACTGGAGCTTCACGCCGGGCACGCCGCTGGCCAACGGCACGGTGGTCAACGCCGTGGCCCAGGACCCGGCCGGCAATACCAGCGGCCCGGCCAGCACCACGGTGGACACGGTGGCTCCGGCCACGCCGGTGATCAATGCCAGCAACGGCAGCGTGATCACCGGGACCGCCGAGGTCGGCGCCAAGGTGATCCTCACCGATGGCAACGGCAACCCGATCGGCGAGACCACCGCCGACGGCAGTGGCAACTGGACCTTCACCCCCGGCACGCCGCTGGCCAACGGTACGGTGATCAACGCCGTCGCCGAGGACGCCGCGGGCAACGCCAGCGGTCCGGCCAGCACCACGGTGGACTCGGTGGCGCCGTCCGCTCCGCTGCTGAGCATCAGCGCCGACGGCGCGCTGCTGACCGGCACCGCCGAGCCGAACAGCCAGGTGCGTATCGTGGTCAACGGCGACACCGCCAACCCGATCACGGTCACCGTCGACGGCGCCGGCAACTTCAGCCTGCCGTTCGCGCCGCCGCTGATCACCGGCGAACTGATCGCCGGGGTTGCCGTGGACGCCGCCGGCAACGTCAGCGGGCCGGCCACCATCAACGCGCCGGACCTGGCGCCGCCGACCATCAGCGTGCCGGAAGCCGCCGATACCTGGATCAACGCCGCGGAGATCGGCGACGGCATCCAGGTCGATGTGACGGTCCGTCCGACCATGCAGGTCGGCCAGGTGGTCACGGTCAAGTTCGCCGGGCAGAACGGCTACGAGGCCGAGGTCAGCCATACCCTCACCGCCGGCGACATCGCCGCCGGCAACCTGACCCTGACCCTGACGCCTCCCGGCGGCATGGGCCCGTTCCCGGAGGGCGCCTCGACCGTCACCGCCGACATCAACGGCGGCACCGCGTCGACCCCGGTGCCGTTCACCATCGACACCATTCCGCCGGCGACCCCGGTGCTGTCCCTGGTCGGCAACATCCTGACCATCTCGGCGGAGCCAGGGACCGAGTTGACGGTCACCGTCGACGTCGGCGGGGTGACCGCCACCGCCACGGTGACCGCCGACAACAGCGGGCTGGCGTCGCTGAACCTGCTCACCGACCTGGACATCGACTTCAGTTGGGACCAGTTGCTCAATGCCCAGGTGTCGGTGGTCGGACGCGATCCGGCCGGCAACCCGAGCAACACGGCGAGCATCGGCGTCGGCACCAGCATCGAGCAACCGGTGACCATCGGCAACTTCGGCCTCGACGTCAGCCTCAACCCGCTGAACCCGCGTTTCGGTTTCAGCGGAACCACCGAGCCTGACTCCAGCGTGGTGATCCGGGTCATCACCCCGGCGTTGAACGTCGAATTGCTGCCGATCCAGGCGGATTCGTCCGGAAACTTCTCGCTGAACCTGCTGAGCCCGACCATCCTCACCCAGTTGGGGCTGAACATCACCGACATCCTCAACCTCGGCTCGCAGATCTCGTTCAACCTGGTGTCCACCGACTCCAATGGCAACGACAGCGCCGCCTACGGGATCACCCTGACCCCCAACGGACTGTCGCTCAATATCGGCCAGATCGATGTCAACGGTACTTCCGGCGACGACGTGCTGTCCGGCGCCAACGGCAGTTCGGAGCACATCAACGGCGGCGACGGCAGCGACCTGATCTTCAACGTGGGCACCGGCGATCACGTGGTGGCCGGCAACGGCAACGACACCATCCAGATCACCGCGACCGATTTCGTCAGCATCGATGGCGGCGCCGGGTTCGACACCCTGGTCCTGGCCAACGGCATCGACCTCGACTACAACGCCGTCGGCGTCGGCACGCTCAGCAACCTCGAGCGCATCGACCTCGGCAAGGGCGATTCGGGTAGCGTGCTGACCCTGACCGCGGCGGAGGTGGATGCCATCACCGATGCCAACAACACGTTGCAGATCACCGGCGAGAACAACGACACCCTGAACGTGGTGGGTGCGGTGAATACCGGTACCACGCAACTGATCAACGGCATTACCTACGACGTCTACACCTTCGGCAGTACCACCCTGCTGATCGAGGACAACACGGTACAGGTCGTGGTCTGATGCGCGGGCGCAGGCAGTACGCGCGCAAGGGACGGCGGCATGGGAAGGGAGCCATCTGGCTCCTTTCCCTGGGCCTGCCGATGTTCGCGTCGGCCATGCCCCTCGACCAGGCGGTCAGGGCAGGGCTGGCGATCCACCCGGAAGTACGATCCGCGATGGCCGAAGCGGACCGCGCAGGCACCGAGGTGGAGATGGCCAAAGGGGGGTACTACCCCTCCGTGACGATGTCCGGAGGGCCGCAGGAGTTCGACTTCGGCGAGATCGTCTACGATCTCACCGCGTCGCAGATGCTGTACGACTGGGGGCGGGTGACGAGCAAGGTCGACAGCGCCAGCGCGACCCAGCGCAAGCTGTCCGAGGCGGTGCTGGTGGCGCGCGACGACGCGGCGCTGGATATCGTCGAGACCTACCTCGACGTGCTCGCCTCGGAGCGCCGGGTGGAGGTGGTGCGCGAACACATCCAGCGCCTCGACGGCATCCGCGAGATGACCCAGGCGCGCGGCGGCGACGGCTACGCCGACCGCAGCGAGCTGGATCGCGCCAATCTGGAACTGTCGCGGGCCCAGGAGCAGTTGTCGCTGGAGAAGGGCAACCTGCAGGACGCGCGCAACCAGTACGCGATCCTGGTCGGCCAGGAGCCCGCCGACCTGGTGGAGCCCGAGCCGATGTCGCTGCAACGCTACCTGGCGGCCAGCGATATGGCGCGGGTGATCCGCGAATCGCCTTTGCAGCGCAAGGCCCTGGAGGACGCCAATGTCGCCGAGGCCGAGGTCCGCGAGGCCAAGGCGTCGCTGCTGCCGCAACTGAACCTGGAGGCCAGCGCGCTGCGCCGGGAGATCGGCGGGCATCCGGAAAGCGACTCGGTGGTATCCCTGCGCTTCCGCATGGACACCTTCCAGGGGCTTTCCAACTTCCGCCGGCCGACCGCCGCGCAGCAGCGCCTGGAATCGGCGAAATGGAGCGCCGACGCGATGCAGCGCGACATCCGTCGGCAACTGCAGAACCTCTTCGACAACGGCGACACGCTGCGCTGGCGGGAACAGTCGCTGACCCAGCAGGTGACCGAGTCGGAGCAGGTCGGCGAGTTGTATCGCGAACAGTTCGAGGTTGGCCGGCGCGACGTGATCGACCTGCTCAACGTGCAGCGCGAGCGGTTCGAGGCAGAGCGGCAACTGATCAACCTGCGGATCGAACGCAAGCGCATCGAGTATCGGGCGGCCGCGCAAGTCGGCCTGTTGGGTCCGCTATTGGAGAACCGGCTGAATCATGGAAGCTGAGAAAACCCCGGATAACGTCGTGATCCTCAACCACGACCCCATCGTCGACCCGTTGCGCCAGGGCCTGCTGCTGCTCTGCCGGCAGCTCGGCCGGCCACTCGGCGACGCCGAACTGGTGGACGGCATGCCGCTGGAGCACGGTCGCCTGCCGTTGCACCTGGTGGCCCGCGCGTTGCGCCGCGCCGACATCACCGCCCAGGTCACCCGCCAGCCGTTGCGCCGGATCGACCGCTACCTGCTGCCGGCCCTGCTGCTGCTCGACGACGGCCGCGCCCTGGTGCTGGTGGGCAACGACGGCGAGCACGCCGAGGTGCTGGTGCCGCAGAGCGACGGCGGAAGCCAGAGGATGCCGCTGGCCGAGCTGGAAGCGCTGTACAGTGGCACGGCGATCTTCGCCAAGTGTCGCTACCGGCCGGACGGGCGGGTCGGCGACTACGCCAGCGCCTTGCCCGAGCACTGGTTCTTCGGCCCGCTCAAGCAGCTCTGGCGTTCCTACGCCGAGGTCACCGCCGCGGCGCTGGTGGCCAACGTCCTGGCGGTCGCCTCGGCACTGTTCGCCATGCAGGTCTACGACCGCGTGGTGCCCAACGCGGCGTTCGACACCCTGTGGATCCTCGCCAGCGGCGTGGCCCTGGCGATCGTCCTCGACGGGGTCCTGCGGATCATGCGCGGCCACCTGCTCAACGTGCTCGGCAAGCGCCTCGACCTGCAACTCTCGACCCTGCTGTTCTCCCGCGTGCTGAGCACCCGGGTCGCCGCCAAGCCGGCGTCGATGGGCGCCTTCAGTACCCAGGTGCGGGAGTTCGAGTCGGTGCGCGAGTTCTTCACCTCGTCCAGCGCGGCGCTGATCAGCGACCTGCCGTTCGTGGCGATCTTCCTGCTGATCATCGCCGTGATCGGCGGCCATGTGGTCTGGGTGCCGCTGGTGGCCTGCGTGCTGATGATCCTGCCGGGGCTGCTGACCCAGCGCCTGCTCGGCCACCTGTCGCGGCAGAACCTGCGCGAAGGGGCGATGAAGAACGGCGTGCTGCTGGAAGCCTTCGAACACCTGGAGACGGTCAAGGCGACCCGCGCCGAAGGCCGCTGCCTGCACCAGTGGGAAACCCTGACCGGCGAACTGGCCGGCACGGCGATGAAAACCCATACCCTGGCCTCGACCCTGAGCTACTCGGCGAGCATCGTCCAGCAGCTCTGCTACGTCGGCGTGGTGGTCTTCGGCGTCTATCGGATCAGCGAGGGCGCGATGACCGTCGGCGGCCTGGTGGCCTGCTCAATCCTCGCCTCGCGGGCCATCGCACCGCTGTCGCAGGCGGCCGGCATCCTCGGTCGCTGGCAGCACACCAAGGTGGCGATGGAAGGCCTCGACCAACTGATGAGCGCCGAGCAGGAGCGCCCCCAGGGCAAGCGCTTCGTGCACAAGGAGCGCCTGCAGGGACATTACCGCCTGGAGGGCGTGCGCCTGGCCCACGGCGACAGCCCGCCGGTGGTCGACGTGCAGGCCCTGAACATCCGCGCCGGCGAGCGGGTGGCGCTGCTCGGCGGCAACGGCGCCGGCAAGTCGACCCTGTTGCGCCTGCTCAGCGGCCTGCTCGACGCGCAGGCGGGACGCCTGCTGCTGGACGACGTCAGCCTGACCCAGATCGACCCGGCCGACCGCCAGCGCGGTATCGGCTACCTGCCGCAGGACGTGGCGCTGTTCCATGGCAGCCTGCGCGACAACCTCAACCTGGAGAACGCCGCGCTGGGCGACGAGGAACTGCTGGAGACCCTCGACGGGGTCGGCCTGGGCGCTTTCGTCCGCGGCCACCCGCTGGGGCTGGACATGCCGATCCAGGGCAACGCCAGCCTGTCCGGCGGCCAGCGCCAGGCCGTCGGGCTGGCCCGGGTGCTGCTACAGGACCCTCCGATCCTGCTGCTCGACGAGCCGACCGCGGCCTTCGACCAGGGCAGCGAGAAACAGGTCATCGACTACCTGCAGCAATGGTTGGGCAAGCGCACCCTGGTCATCACCACCCACAAGAAAAGCATGCTCGCCCTGGTCGAGCGTGCGGTGGTCCTGCGCCAGGGCAGGGTGATCATGGACGGCCCGCTGGAGCAGGTGGTGCAGGGCAACCAGGTACAGGCACCGCAGGCCGCCGAAGGAGGCAACCATGGACTCTGACCGCGACGCCGCCGCCCTGCGCCGGCAGCTGGCCGACCCGTTGCTGGCGGCTACCCACCCGGTCTACCGGCCGCTCCTCTGGACCCTGCTCGGTTGCGTGCTGCTGTTCATCGGCTGGGCGGCCTGGGCGCAACTGGACGAGGTGACCCGCGGCGACGGTCGGGTCGTGCCGTTCAGCCGCATCCAGAAGATCCAGAGCCTGGAGGGCGGCATCCTCGACCGCCTGCTGGTGAAGGAGGGCGACCTGGTGGAAGTCGGCCAGCCGCTGGTGCGCCTCGACGAGACGCGCTTCCTCACCAACTTCCAGGAGTCGGCGAACCAGGCCAGCGTGCTGCGCGCGGCCATTGCCCGGCTCGACGCCGAGGTGCTCGGCAAGAAGAGCATCGAGTTCCCGCCGGACGTCGATCCCGAGGGGCCGCTGGCGCGTTCCGAACGCGAGCTGTTCAAGTCGCGCCGCGACAAACTGGTGGAGGGCACCCAGGCGATCCAGCGGCAGATCCACCTGGCGCAGAGCCAGCTCGACCTGGTTCGCCCGCTGGTGGCCAAGCGTGCGGTGAGCCAGATGGAGGCGCTCAAGCTGAGCCAGGACATCGCCACCCTCAGCGGCAAGCTGACCGAGCTGAAAAGCACCTATTTCCAGGATGCCTATACCGAGCGCGCCCAGCGCAAGGCCGATCTCAGCGCCCTGGAACCGATCGTCCAGCAGCGCCAGGACCAGTTGCGCCGCACCGAGATCCTGTCGCCGGTGCGCGGGCGGGTGAACACCGTGCTGATCAACACCCGCGGCGGGGTGATCCAGCCCGGCGAGCCGATCATGGAAGTGATCCCGGTAGAGGAGCGCCTGCTGGTGGAGGCGAAGATCAAGCCGCGCGACGTGGCCTTCCTCGTTCCCGGCATGCCGGCCAAGGTGAAGATCACCGCCTACGACTACACCATCTACGGCGACCTCAAGGGCACCCTGGAGCAGATCAGCGCCGACACCATCGAGGAGGACACCCCGCATGGCAAGGAGTCCTACTACCAGGTGCTGATCAAGACCGATGGCAGCCAACTGAAGCGCGGCGAGGAGGTATTGCCGATCATTCCGGGGATGGTCGCCGAGGTGGACATCCTCAGCGGCAAGCGCAGCGTGCTCAACTACCTGCTGCGGCCGCTGATCAAGGCGCGCCTTTACTGAGGCGTGCAGGACAGGCCCCGGTCGGTGGGAAACGTGCCAGCCGCTTCCCTGTAGCCATGGCGAGCTACGTAGGCGGTGGCGCTGGTAACGCTGCCCGGGTGGGCGCACGCTAGGCGTCGCGCCGAGCTGCGAGGCGCTGTCGGGTCCTGGCGTCGAGTAGCTCGCGCAGGGTCTTGAACAGCGGTGCGCGGTCGGTATAGCGACGGCCGTAGTCGAGGTTGAAGGCATAGTCGAAGTCCGCCGGATTATCGCCCTGGGTGTGCTGGAGCAGGGTTTCCAGCTTGTCCAGCGCTTTCACTGCCAGGGCTTCGGCGGTCTCGCCGCGCTCGTATTCGTCCCACAGGGCGAGCAGGCGATCGCGCAGTGGCGTGTCCAGATGACGGGTCAGCTGCAACAGGTCGGCGCGTTCCTGTTCGCCCTTGTCCGGGTGCGCCGCTTGCTCGACGGCGGGGATGTCGCCGTGGATCGCTTCGCCGAGGTCGTGGACCACGCACATGCGCAGAACCTTGCCGAGGTCCAGGCCGGCCAGTTGGTCCTCGAAGGCCAGTGCCATCAGGCAAAGCCGCCAGCTATGTTCGGCGGTGCTTTCCGGGCGGCCGGAGGAGGTGTGCGCGGAGCGCAGGACGTCTTTCAGGCGTTCGGCTTCGCGGAGGAATTCGAGGCGGTTGCTCAGCAGTTCGAGGGACATGGCGCGGGCTCCGCTACCGGTGAAACGAGCCTGCAAGCCTAGGCGCGGCGGTGCTGAAGGTCCATGGATAAAATATCCGTGGCGACGTTCAGAGGGTTTCCACCAGGCGCACCGCGCGTCCGTCCGAGAGGGTCATGCGGGTCCAGCGGCAACGGCTGCGCCGGATCGGCACGATGGCCGAGGCGTTCGCTCCGCTGGCGAACTCCAGCGCCGGCGGTGCCAGCAGTTCGCGCCAGCCGAGTTCCTCGAGGGTGGCTTCCTGGCGGAGGATTTCCTCGCTGCAATAGGGCCACAGCGAACGGTCGAGCAGTTCGCCGAGAGGCACGCCGAATTGCGCGGCGCGTGCCGGCGAACAGGCCAACAGGCGATGGGTGAGGTCGCAGATCAGGTGCACGGGTTGCGGGTTGGCCTCGACCAGGCGGGCCAGTGCCTGGTCGGCGGCGGCTTCCAGGCGGGCGCCGAGCAGACGCTCCAGGCGGGCCCGTTCCTCCACCAGCAGCGCCTGGGTACCGGACTCCCAGCGCGAGATGGTCGATTGCGCCACGCCGAGCAATTCGGCGGCATGCGTTTGCTTGACCCGGTGCAGCAGGCGCCAGCGACGCAGGGCGGGGCCCAGGGACGAAGAAGGGAGAGGCTCGGTCATGCTTGGCTACGCGGGCGAATGGACGCTGAAGTCTGCGCCCGACGCCGGGCGGAGGCAAATCGGCGCGACACCGGGGGAACCCGTATGGTCGGCGGCGATCCTCGGAGGGCCGCCCGCGCCGCGCCGGCAGCCGTGGAGCTGCCGGCGGGCGTCTCGCTCAGGCCTTGGCGAAGGAGGTGGGGAAGGGCAGGTTGTACAGGCGTTGCCCGGTGGCGGCGAAGATCGCATTGGCCAGCGCCGGGCCGATGGGCGCCACGCCGGGTTCGCCGACCCCGGTGGGTGCTTCGCCGGAGGGCACGATGTGCACTTCGACCTTGGGCATCTCGGCGATCCGCAGCACCTGGTAGCCGTCGAAGTTGTTCTGCTCGACCTTGCCGTCCTTCAGGGTGATCGCGCTGTGCAGGATCGCGCCGAGGCCGAAGCCGATGCCGCCCTCCATCTGCGCGGCGATCACGTCCGGGTTGATCGGGATGCCACAGTCCACCGCACATACCACCCGCTCGACCTTCAGCTTGCCGTCCTTGTCCACCGAGACCTCGACTACCTGGGCGACGAAGGTCTTGAATGCCTCGGTCACCGCGATCCCGCGCCCGCGCCCGGCGGGCAGCGGCCTGGACGGGTCCCAGCCGGCCTTTTCCGCAGCCAGTTCGAGCACGCCGCGCAGGCGCGGCTGCTCTGCCAGCAGGTCGCGGCGGAACAGGTAGGGGTCCTTGCCGGCGGCCTGCGCGGCCTCGTCGATGAACGCTTCCACCGCGTAGACCGTGTGCGAGCTGCCGACCACCCGCCACCACAGGACCGGCACGCCGACCTGGGTGGTGCTCAGCTCGACCGAGACATTGGGCACCGCATAGGGCAGGTTGGCGGCGCCTTCCACCGAGGTGGCGTCGACGCCGTCCTTGACCATCACCGCGGCGAACGGCGTGCCTTCCAGGATCGACTGGCCGACGATGCGATGTTGCCAGCCGACCAGCTTACCGTCGGCGTCGAGCCCGGCTTCGAGCCGGTGGTAGTACATCGGCCGGTAGAAGCCGCCGTGGATGTCGTCCTCGCGGGTCCATTGCAGCTTCACCGGCACGCCGTTGGCGCCCAGCGCCTTGGCGATCGATACCGCCTCGACGATATAGTCCGACCAGGCGTTGGCGCGCCGGCCGAAGCTGCCGCCGGCGTAGAGCGTATTGATCTTCACCTGCTCCGGCTTCAGCCCGGCGGTACGCGCCGCATTGCCCTGGTCGACGGTCTGGAATTGGTCGCCGGCCCAGATCTCGCAGCTGTCGGCGGTCAGCCTGACCACCGCGTCCAGCGGCTCCATCGGCGCATGGGCGAGGAACGGGAACTCGTAGCTGGCGGCGATCCTGCGGGTCGCCCCGGCCACCGCCTTGGCGGCGTCGCCGTCCCTGCGCGCGGGCTTGCCGGGTTGCTCGGCGAGCTTGCGGTACTCCGCCATCAGCGCCTCGGAACCACGCTTCTCGGCCTTGCTCTCGTCCCACTCGACCTTGAGCGCGTCGCGGCCTTGCTTCGCCGCCCAGAAGCCCTTGGCGACCACCGCCACGCCGTGCGGCACCTGGACCACCTCGACCACCCCCGGAATCGCCCTGGTCGCCGTGGCGTCGAACGATTTCACCGTGGCGCCGAACAGCGGCGGGCGCTGGAGCAGGGCGACCAGCATGCCGGGCAGGCTGACGTCGAGGGTGAATTGCGCACTGCCGTCGGTCTTGCCGGGAACGTCGACGCGCGGCGCCTGGTGACCGATCAGGCGGAAGTCCTTGGGATCCTTCAATTGCACGTTTTCCGGCACCGGCAGTTCCGCCGCCGCAGCGGCCAGCGAACCGTAGCTGGCCTTGCGCTGGCTGGCCGGATGTTCGACGAAGCCGTCGCGGGTACGCAGTTCGGCGGCTGGTACCTGCCACTGGCGGGCGGCGGCCTCGACCAGCATCGCGCGCGCCTTGGCCCCGGCCTCGCGCAATTGCATCCAGGAGTTGGCCATCGCCGAACTGCCGCCGGTGCCCTGCATGGTGCCGAAGGCCAGGTTGGCGTAGCGCTTGGCGTCGGCGGGCGCGCTTTCCACGCGGACCTTGCTCCAGTCCGCGTCGAGTTCCTCGGCGACGATGGTGGCGATACCGGTATAGGCGCCCTGGCCCATCTCCACGTGCTTGGCGATCACCGTGACACTGTCGTCCGGGGCGATCCGCAGGAAGGCGTTGGGCGCGAAGCCGGCGTCCGGCAGGGCCGCGGCGAGGGCGCGCCGGGCTCCGCTCCACTGGAAGCCGATGGTCAGGCCGACCACCGCGGCGCCTTTGAGGAAGCCGCGGCGCGAGCCGGGCAGGGCGTTGCTCAGATCGATCTTGCTGTTCATGGCGTCAGGCCTTCAGGGTGTCGGCGGCTTCGTGGATGGCGGCGCGGATCCGCACATAGGCGGCGCAGCGGCAGATGTTGCCGTTCATCGCGGCATCGATGTCGGCGTCGCTGGGGCTGGCGTTCTGCTCCAGCAGCGCGGTGGCGGACATGATCTGGCCGGACTGGCAGTAGCCGCACTGCGGTACCTGGAGCTTGACCCAGGCGTTCTGCACGGCCTTGCCGGGCTTGCTCTGGATACCCTCGATGGTGGTGACGCGCTTGCCGGCGACCGCGGAGACCGGCAGCACGCAGGAACGTACCGCGGTGCCGTCCAGCTGCACGGTGCAGGCGCCGCACTGGGCCATGCCGCAGCCGAACTTGGTGCCGTGCAGGCCGGCGCTTTCCCGGATGGCCCAGAGCAGGGGCATGTTGGGATCGACGTCGAGGGTGACGTTCTTGCCGTTCAGGACGAGCGAGGTGGGCATGCTGATTCTCCACGGAAAGGCCCGGGCAGGGCGTTATCTCTTATCAGGCAGGGATGCATCGGGCGAAGTGTGCGCGAAGGACGAAACGGACGCCTTGCACGATCCTGCGAAAGTCTAGATCAATCCTGCCGAGCGTCCCGGCGGGCGCGGCGCGGAAACGCGGCGAAACAACTCCGTCGGCGCAGGCGTTCACCCAGCTTCGGCAACGCGCTAGGATCGCTGCCGTCGGTGACTGACGCCCGCCCGGGCGGCACGCACTTTCAGCCGGAAGCGGGACGACCCGTTTTCCCTCTTTCATTGCGCGGGGACGACCCTGCAGAGAGGCTGAAAATGGCGTGGATCTATCTCTTGCTCGCCGGTGTCTTCGAAATCGTCTGGGCCACGGCCATGAAGGAGTCGGCCGGCTTCACCCGCCTGTGGCCGAGCCTGGTCACCCTGCTGTTCATGATCCTCAGCTTCGGCCTGCTGGCCGTTTCCATGAAAACCCTGCCCCTCGGCACGGCCTATACCATCTGGGTCGGCATCGGTGCGGTCGGCGCCTTCGCCCTGGGCATCCTGCTCTTCGGCGAAAGCCCGAGCCCGTTGCGGCTGCTGGCGGTGGGGCTGATCGTGGCCGGCATCGTCATTCTCAAGCTGGCGACCCGCCAGGGCTGAGGGGTGACCACCATGTACGCATCCTTCGCTCCCGCGACCTGGGCCTTGCTCGCCTACCTCTTCGGCGCGCTCGCCCTTTGCCTGCTCATGCTGGGGTTGGGCCGGGTGCTGGGCGGCCGGTCGCATGGCCGGGCGAAGAACCTGCCGTTCGAGTCGGGGGTTGATTCCACCGGCTCGTCGCGCTTGCGCTTCTCGGTCAAGTACGCGTTGGTCGCCATGCTGTTCGTGATCTTCGGCATCGAGATGCCATTCCTCTACCTCTGGGCGGTGTCGCTGCGGGAGAATGGCTGGGCGGGTTTCGTCGAGGCGACGCTGTTCGTCTCCCTGCTGCTGGTCGGACTGTTCTACCTGCACCGGGTCGGCGCCCTCGACTGGTCGCCGGAGCGCCGGCGGAAAAAGCCGCACGACTAGTCGTGGAGGATCACCAGCAGGTAGCGGCAGGCTTGCCCGGCGGTGGCGAAGGTCACCGCGCGGTCGACGCCGAAGTCCAGGCGGTCGCCGCGTTGCAGGTGGAACGACTGCTCGCCGTAATCCACCCGCAGCGCACCCTCGACCAGCCACAGGCGCTGCCGGTAGGGCCGGCCGCCCCAGCGGGGATAGTCGAGGCGGGCGTTCGCCGGGATCTCCACTTCCACCATCTCGCAGCCGCTGCGCGGATCGCGAGCGCCGACCTGGCGGCGGCGGTAGCCGCTGGCCGGGTCTTCCCACACTTCCTGCTGCGCGCGCCGGCAGAGCGGTTCTGCCGGCGCCTGCGTGTCGCCGAGCAGCTCGGAGAGGGCGACCCCCAGGCCGCTGGCGAGACGGCCGAGGACGCTGGCGGTGGGGCTGCTTTGGTTGCGCTCGATGCGCGAGATCATCGCCTTGCTCACCGCGCAGCGTTCGGCCAGCTGGGCGAGCGTCAGCTCGCGCTCCTTGCGCAGGGCGGCTAGGCGTCGGGCAATCAGTTCGTCGATATCCATGGGTGGCCCTGGCGGATTTTTCTCGTCCATGATAGTCACTGTCCAATATATTGGAAATTCGACCTTGCATTGGAGCTTGCCCGCGATGACCGAACCGACGATTCGCCGCCTGGCTGGCGAGGAGATCCTGGCGCGCCTGGACGAACTGGCCGAGGTACTGCTGGACTGCGTGGAAGGTGGGGCTTCGGTCAGCTTCATGTGGCCGTTGCCGCGGGAGCGGGCGCTGGCCTTCTGGCACGGCGTCGGCGAGAGCGTGGCGGGCGACGAACGCCTGCTGCTGGTGGCGGAAGCGGAGGGGCGGATCGTCGGTACCGTGCAACTGCTCCTCGACCAACCGCCGAACCAGCCGCACCGCGCCGACGTGGCGAAGATGCTGGTGCACCGGCGTGCGCGTCGGCGCGGCATCGGCGAGGCGCTGATGGGCGAGCTGGACCGGCTCGCCCGGGCCTGCGGCAAGTCCCTGCTGGTGCTGGACACGGTCAGCGGCAGCGCCGCCGAACGGCTGTACCTGAAGACCGGCTGGACACGGGTCGGGGAAATTCCGGACTACGCCCTGATGCCGGACGGC
Source organism: Pseudomonas sp. HMSC067G02 (assembly GCF_001813485.1). Taxonomy (NCBI): domain Bacteria; kingdom Pseudomonadati; phylum Pseudomonadota; class Gammaproteobacteria; order Pseudomonadales; family Pseudomonadaceae; genus Pseudomonas; species Pseudomonas sp. HMSC067G02. Next base: position 16,035 of record NZ_KV812703.1, on the reverse strand, counting down.
ACGCCCTGTCCCACCACCTATTTCTACAAGCGCCTGGCTGCTGCCGGCTGACCGAAGATGCCAGCGTTCCCAAGGCAGGCCGGGTAGAATCGGCGGATGCGAGAGATTCGGGGTCGATGGTGGAGTTACTGCAAGGGTTCGTCCTGACCCGGCACTGGCGCGATACGCCGGCCGGCACGGAAGTCGCGTTCTGGCTGGCGACCGAGCAGGGCCCGCGGCAGGTGCGGCTGCCGCCGCAGCCGTCGGTGGCGTTCGTCCTCGCCGAGCAGCGCGGGCGCGTCGAGTCCCTGCTCGCCGGGGAGACTGGCGCCGAGCTGCGGCCGCTGGCGCTGCGCGACTTCCAGCAGCGGCCGGTGCTCGGCCTGTACTGCCAGCAGCATCGCCAACTGATGAATCTGGAGAAACGCTTGCGCCAGGCCGGCGTCGAGGTGTTCGAGGCCGATATCCGGCCGCCGGAGCGCTACCTGATGGAGCGCTTCATCACCGCGCCGGTCAGCCTGGAGGCGAGTGTCGAGGCCGACGGCAGCCTGCTCGCCCGGCGCCTGAAGCCGGCTCCGGACTATCGCCCGCGCCTGCGCCTGGTGTCGCTGGACATCGAGACCAACGCCCGCGGCGATCTCTACTCCATCGCCCTGGAAGGCTGCGGCCAGCGCCAGGTATACATGCTCGGCCCGGCCAACGGCGATGCCGCGGCCGTGGATTTCCGCCTCGACTATTGCGACAGCCGTGCCGGGCTGCTGGAACGTCTCAACCAGTGGCTGGCCGAGCACGATCCCGACGCCATCATCGGCTGGAACCTGGTGCAGTTCGACCTGCGCGTCCTGCATGAGCATGCCCAGCGCCTGAAGGTGCCGCTGCGCCTGGGGCGTGGCGGCGACGAAATGGGCTGGCGCGAGCACGGCAGCCGCAACAACCACTTTTTCGCCGCGGCGGCCGGCCGCCTGATCATCGATGGCATCGAGGCGCTGCGCTCGGCGACCTGGAGCTTCCCCTCGTTCAGCCTGGAGAACGTCGCCCGGACCCTGCTCGGCGAAGGCAAGGCGATCGACAATCCATACCAGCGGATGGACGAGATCGATCGCATGTTCGCCGAGGACAAGCCGGCCCTCGCGCACTACAACCTGAAGGACTGCGAACTGGTGACGCGGATCTTCGCCCGTACCGAACTGCTCGACTTCCTCCTCGAACGGGCCACCGTCACCGGCCTGCCGGCGGACCGCAGCGGCGGCTCGGTGGCGGCCTTCACCCACCTGTACATGCCGTTGATGCACCGCGCCGGCTTCGTCGCCCCGAACCTCGGCGAGAAGCGCCCGGAAGCCAGTCCCGGCGGCTTCGTCATGGACTCGCGGCCGGGCCTCTACGAATCGGTGCTGGTGCTCGACTACAAGAGCCTGTATCCGTCGATCATCCGTACCTTCCTGATCGACCCGGTCGGCCTGGTGGAAGGCCTGCGCCAGCCGGACGACGAGCACTCGGTGGAAGGTTTTCGCGGCGCCCGCTTCTCGCGTACCCGGCATTGCCTGCCGGCCATCGTCGCACGGGTCTGGGAGGGCCGCGAGGCGGCCAAGCGCGAACGCAACCAGCCGCTCTCGCAGGCGTTGAAGATCATCATGAACGCCTTCTACGGGGTGCTGGGTTCCAGCGGCTGCCGCTTCTTCGACCCGCGCCTGGCCTCGTCCATCACCCTGCGCGGGCATCGGATCATGCGCCGTACCCGCGAGCTGATCGAGGCCGAGGGCTATACGGTGATCTATGGCGATACCGACTCCACCTTCGTCTGGCTCGGCAGCCCCCGCGCCGAGGAGGAGGCCGCGGCCATCGGCCGGGCGCTGGTGGCGCGGGTCAACGACTGGTGGCGCGAGCACCTGAAAGAAGAATTCGGCCTCGACAGCGCCCTCGAGCTGCAATTCGAGACCCATTACCGGCGTTTTCTCATGCCCACCGTGCGCGGCGCCGAGGAGGGCAGCAAGAAACGCTACGCCGGCCTGGTGCGCCGCGCCGACGGTGGCGAGGAGATGGTCTTCAAGGGCCTGGAGACCGTGCGCACCGACTGGTCGCCGCTGGCCCAGCGCTTCCAGCAGGAACTCTACCTGCGCATCTTCAATCGCCAGCCCTACCAGGACTACGTGCGCGATTACGTACGACGGACCCTGGCCGGCGAGCTGGACGACCTGCTGGTCTACCGCAAGCGCCTGCGCCGGCGCCTCGACGATTACCAGCGCAACGTGCCGCCGCATGTGCGCGCGGCGCGCATCGCCGACGACTACAACCTCGAGCGCGGGCGCCCGCGGCAGTACCAGAGCGGCGGCTGGATCAGCTACGTGATCAGCGTCGCCGGTCCCGAGCCGCTCGAGGCGCGGCGTGCGGCCATCGACTACGAGCACTACGTGGGCAAGCAGTTGCAGCCGGTGGCCGACGCCATCCTGCCGTTCGTCGGCGACGATTTCGCCACCCTGGTCGACCGGCAGATGGCGCTGTTCTGAGGCTCATTGGCGGATGAGCCGCTGGTCCAGTTGGCGCAGCCGTTCCCGGTCGAGGTTGCGCGGCAGGACGAGAGTGTCCGAGCCGTTGGTCAACGGCGATTCCACGGGCCTGTTGAGTGGGATGACGATACGCTCGGCGTCGTAACGGATTTCCTTGGCGTCGGTCAGGCCCTGCTTCTGTAGTTGATGGATGGCTTCGAGGCGGGCGTCGGCGTCGGCTGCGCTGGGCGCCGATTGCATGACCTTCAGGTAGATGTCCAGTGCCTCCCGGCCATTGAACGGACCTTGCCCCAGGTGCTTCACGAATACCCGGTAGACGCCTCCCACCGCGCGGCACAGGCGGCTGTTGCCGTTCTGTGCGGCGATGTCGGCCTGCAGCCTGGCGTCGCACTGCTGCTTGCTCATGTTGCGGGCTTCGGACTTTTCGCTTTGCGCGCAGTAGGCGCTGCCGTAGAGGTCGCCGTCCTTGTCGCAGCGGCCGTAGCAGATATCGTGCAGGCGGCAGGCCTCGCTGAGCGAGCAGCCCGCGACGTCGTCCGGAACCAGATACTGGGTGAAGCCGGAGCCGCAATAGGTGGCCTTGTCTTCGGCGGCGCTGGCGGCGGGCGCCATCCGCGGGGCGAGCAGAACGACGGCGAAGCCGATCAGGAGCAGGCTAGAGAGGGTTTTCATAGAGGACGTCCTGTTCGCTGCGGGTGCCGGGTTCCGAGAGTTGCCGTTGCAGCCGCCGGTGCATGGCCGTGGCTTTGAGGTAGTGGAAGTCGAAGCACTTGCCGAACGAGAAGTTCTTCCGCACCGGGTCGTGGCACTCCCGGTAGTAGGAGGCGCCAGCCGTACGTTCGTAGATGGCCTTGCTGACGGCGGTGGCCATGAAGGCGATCACCTGGTCGTTGAAGATATCGTTGTGGTCGGCGATGAAGGACTGCGAGGTGTAGATGAAGTTGACCGGCTCGTTGCTGTAGCAGGGCATGCGCGGCAGCGCCGGATCGGCGTTGCCGCCGTCCGCGCTGCAGAAGCTCCTGAAGCGCCATTTGCCGATATCGGTGTCGTCGATCACCCGTGGTTCGGGCGGTCTTGGCGCGCAGTTGTCGCTGCCATCCGGCAGCGGGCACTCGCGGTCGATCAGCAGGGCGGTCCGATACAGGCTGTAGTTGCCGAGGGCGGTGGTATCCAGGTCTTCTTCCCGGAGGCGATAGCGGGTTCCGTTGTAGGTCCTGTCCAGGTCCACCTGGCTCCAGGTGAGGTTGACGCCGACCCATTGGCCGAGCGGGAAGGCGAAGTGGGTGGCGCTGTCGCCGTGCGAACTGATGACGTACAGCAGCGGCGGCGGCCGGGTTCCCAGGGCGCCGACCTTGAGGCTGTTCTCCTTGAGCAGCAGGCCCTGATTGGCCTCTATCGCCGGATTCAGCATGATTACCGCGTCGCCGAAGGCGCGTATCCGCTGACCGTCCTGGAGAGCCAGCAGGCGTTCGAGCAACGGGTCGTGAAGTGCGCCGAGGGTGATTGCGCCGCCGAAGCTGTGGCCGACGATCACCAGATAGTTCCTGTCCTTGCGATCGATCCGTTCCAACTGGGCGAGCAACTCGGCGACGCCACCCCGGCCGACTTCCTCGGCGACGGCCTTCCTGTCCCAGTAGGTCAGGTTCTCGCTATACAGGCCATGCATCGACTTGCCCCGCCAGCCAACATAGAGGCCGACCAGCCTGCGTTTGCCCAGCACCCCGGAGGAGGCGAGATTGGCGAGTGCCTTGTTGAAGCTGGCGACGTTGCCGTCGTCCCGTCCCGCGTTGTGCTTCCAACCGTGAATGAACACCACCATGGCGATGTCCCCCCGGGCGGAGTAGCGCTTTAGCTGGTCGATCAGGCGTTGCGTTCTGGCAGGCGCGAAGTCGTTGCCGCGCTCGCTGTATTCGACGAAGCCGATCTCGTAGTTCGGATGGCGTTCGTAGTAGCTGTCGCTGCAAGGCCGCATGTCGGCGCAGGTCGATTCGCTGTCATCGCGCAGCGGGGCGTTGGCGGCGCAGCCTGCCAGCAGGCAGGCTGCGAGAAGGGCGAGTATTTTCATGACGATTCCCGCGTGGAGATTCTTTTCCGGCGCGCCAGAACTCGACCGGTCGCTACCCGTTACGCAGGCCGGTCGGTACGCTCTGGCGCTGTCGGTGCCCGTGTCGCCGGCCGGGTGCTGTCATGGGGAATGGGAGAGCGCAGGCGGAGAAGTCGTCCCGCGAAAGGCTGGGGAGGCGTGTGTCCGGGTCCCCTGGAAGCGGGCCTGGGATATCCCGGAAAGGCTCGTCGTGGGGCGAACTGTCGAAGACGTTGACATGCTGAACCACCACTTCCGTGTCTGTTCTGCAACTGTCTATAGACCGCCGGGGGATGGGTGTCAAAGTGCCACTTCGCAGCCTTCCGCATGGTGGATGGCTGCGAAGGAGAGTCGATCAGGCCAGTTGCGCCGGGTCGAGCATGTCGCTCTCGAAGGTCATCCAGCCGCCGTTCTCGCTGGCCGCGCCGTCGAGGATCGGGCCGTAGTAGGTGAGACCGATGGTCAGGCTGAAGCAGATGTGGGTGGCGTTCTCCGGGGCGTCCAGCTGGCCTTCGAAGTGCAGCTTGAGCACGCCCGGCTCGACGCTTTCCAGGCCGATGGCGACGTTCGGGTTGTCCACGGCCTCGCTTTCGCGGCCGCGTTGCTCGGCGCTGACGGTGAGGGTCACGGTGTCTCGGTACATGTCTTGCTCCAGTTGGCGTGGGGCCGGCGTCGCCAGCGCGGCGGACAGACTACTGGCAGACGCGCCGGCTGGCCAGTGCTGGCTGCGGCAGGCGCCGCGCGGGGCCTGGGAATCATTCGCCGGCGGCGCAGTCCAACTGCGCATCACCAACCGACCCCCGAGGGGATGATGAAGCTACCCGTGCTGGCTGTATTGGGCGCCGCGCTGCTGTTGAGCGCCTGCGCGAAGAAGGAGGCCGAGGCCTGTGCCTCGCCGGACGTGAAGGACCAACTGATGCGGATCTTCCTCCAGGGCGCGATCACCGAGCGCTCGCCGGAGTTCAAGGACAGCGCGCTGCGCGACGTGGCGATCCTCGAGAAGGATCCCGACAGCGGCGTGCTGTCCTGTGTCGGCACCCTCAGCGTGCCGGCCGGCCAGCAGGTGGTCGAGGGCGTCCTGCAATATCGCATCGCCCCGGTGGCCAAGTCCGACTACGACTACCTGCTGCTGGATACCGCCGGCGCCAACACCACCGCCCTGGCGCAGCGCCTGAACAAGGCACTCGGCCAGTGATCGCGCGCCTCGCTCAGGGTACGCCGTTGCGGCCGTGGGCGAGGAAGCCGGGACGGGCGCCGAGGCGCTCGTAATAGGCGCGCACCGCTGGCAGCGACGGATGCTCGAACGGCGTCTCGTACCAGCGGTTGACCGACAGGCCGATGGCGATGTCGGCCAGGCTGAAGGTCTCGCCGGCGACATAGGCGCCGGTGCGTAGCAGTTGTCCCTCGAGGATTTCCATGAAGCCCGTCCAGCCGCGCAACGAAGCCTCCACCTGGGCCGCGTCGCGGTGCGCCGGCGACTGCCGGACCAGGCTAATGAAGGCATAGCTCCACGAGCGGTTGAGGTCGGAGGCCTGCCAGTCCAGCCACTGGTCGACCCGCGCGCGCGGCGCCGCCTGCTGCGGATAGAGGCGTTCGCCGGCATAGCGGTTGGCCAGGTAGCGGATGATGCTGTTGGATTCCCAGAGCACCAGTTCGCCGTCGCGCAGCACCGGTACCATGGCGTTTGGGTTGAGGGCGAGGAATTCCGCCGCGTGGGTGTCGCGGAAGCCGCTGCCCCAGTCTTCGCGGCGGTAGGGCAGGTCCAGTTCGGCGCAGGTCCAGAGCACCTTGCGCACGTTGATCGAAGAGGCCTTTCCGAGAATCTCCAGCATGGCGATGGCGCGTCCTTGGGCGGATAGGAAGGCTCCGAGTATACGGGCCGATCCCGCCGACGGGGAACGGCTCGAGCGGGGGCGCCGGCTAGGCGCCGCTGGCTTGCCGGCGACCCGGGCGGCGGCGCGCCCAGAGGGCGAAGTAGAGCCAGCCGATGACGAACGATGGCGCCACGCTCGCCAATGGATGCGGCGTGCCCGAGAGCCAGTGCAGCGCGGCCATCGGCGCGGTCAGCAGGAGCACCACCAGCAGGGGCGCCTGGCGTTGCGCAAGGCCGTGGCGGCGGCCGAGACATTGCAACAGGTACAGGCCGAAGCGCGTCGCCAGGAGACTCGCGGCGCCCTGGAGCAGGGCGGCGACGCCCATCCCGGCCAGGCCGCCGTCCTGGTTGGCATAGGCCGCCCAGGCGCCGTAGAGCACCGCGGCCGGCAGCGCCGCCAGCCACGGGTCGTCGGAGCGCTGCGCGAGTCCGCTCACCGGATGATCCTCTGCTGCACGTAGGGTTCGGCACCGGGCGCGAGGCGGACCATGCAGAGGATCTGGTCGCTGCTGCCGACGTGGGCGACGAAGTGGTCGTTGGTCCTGGCGTGGCTGGACATCGCCATGCGCGGGAAGAAATCCGGGGCGACGCTGCGTTGCCCGCCGGGTATCAGGCCGGTTTCCGCATCCAGGCGCAGGTTGGCGGACAGCGTGCCGACCACGTCGAGGGCCAGGTCGACCATGTCCGGGCTCTGGCGCGGCGCTTCCAGGTCCGGGTACAGCGTCGCTCCCGGGATCCGCGCGCTGAGGGCGCGGAACATGTTGTAGACCACCGGGTTGTAGGTCTTCGCCACGATCAGCGGCGGCAGCCCGCCGTTGCGCTCGCTGACCTGGCGCAGGAAGAACTGGTTGATCCGCTTGAACAGGCTGGTGCGGTGGTAGCGGTCGACCACCATCGCCGTCCACAGGTAGAGGAAGCGTGTCGAGCCGCGGACGAAGTCCTTCGCGCCCAGGATGCCGATGATCCGTTCGCCCTCCGGGTCGGTCGCCAGCACCAAGTGGTCGTAGGTCTCGAAGATATCCGGCTGGTTGCCGAAGTATTGCAGCACGTCGAACTGCGGCATTCCCTCTTGCAGGTCGGCGACTATCTTGCGTTTGAAGCCCTCGGGGAATTGCCGTTCGCGGCTGGAGTAGTCGAGGTCGAAGGCGTTTTTCTGCGGATCGCTGGTCATGGTCGTGGCTCGCCGGAGGAAGAGGCTGAAGGGCGCAGGACCAACTGGCGGTCCGTCGCGTCGGGGGCGTCGTCGGCGATACGGATGTACGCGCCGCGGGCCCAGAGTTCGTTGAGGTCGGTGGCGCCGTCGAACGGCAGGCCGGAGTTGCGGGTGGACAGCGCGTAGCGCGAGTTGTCGAAGTCCGCCAGGTCGATGACCATCCGCAGGGTCGCGGCGATCCGGGTGTTGAACGGGTTGGCCGGGTCGCTGTAGTCGAAGCGCCCGACGTTGACGCTGAAGTTGTCGCCGCCCTTGTTGTTCTTCAGGTCGAACAGCGTGCGCAACGGGGTCTTGTGGAAGGGCACGTGCTCGGCGAGGGCGGCGTGCGCCTCGCCCCACTTCCAGCCGTCCGGCGCGCTTCCGTGGGCGGCTCGCAGTTCGTCGAGGGCGCTGCGCAACGACTGGTTCAGCTTGAGGTCGCAGCCTTGTTCCTGGCCGCACCAGAAGCGCAGGTCGGCCTGGCCGTCGAGGATCAGCCGGAGGAATCCGTCGTAGTTGCGCTGGTTCCAGCCGCTGGCCAGCAACTGCGTGCCGATCCTCGGTTGCAGCAGCTCGCGGGTGAAGGCGCGTACCCAGTAGCCGGCGATCAGTGGCGCGGCCAGGTCGGCGGCGGCCTGGTGGTTCCAGCCCTGGAGCAGGGCGAAGGCCTCGCTGGCGCGCAGTTCGGGATCGCTGACCTGCTCCAGCATCTTCGGCAACAGGCTCGCCATCACGCTGGAGAACTCGTCGTTCTGCAACTCCAGGCTGTCTTCCAGGGTGCGCTGGCCGGGGCCGCCGAGCCACTCGCGGATGCGGTCGTAGCGGTAGGGCAGGACCCAGTCGTGGCCGAAGTCGAAGGCATTGTCGGGCGGCACGATGCGCTGGTTCGCCGTGGCGATGAACCCTTCGCGCGGGTTGAGGCTGCGTGGCTTGGCGCTTTCCGGTACGTAGCCGACCCAGTCGTAGCGGCTCTCCCAGCCGGGCGAGGGGGCCAGGCCATGGAGGTCGTCGTCGGCGCCGCGGAGCGGTACGCGACCGGCGGAGACGTAGCCGATGTTGCCCTCGACGTCGGCATAGACCATGTTCTGCGGCGGTACGCCGAAGTCGGCGGCGGCGTCGAGGAACTGTTCCCAGCCTTCGGCCCGGTTGATCGCCAGCAGGCTCGGGAAGGTCTTGTCGTGAAGGTCGAGGCCGGTCCAGGCCAGGGCGATCACCAGCCGGTCGCGCTGCGCCTGCGGCAGCCGCGCCGGTTCGTAGATGTCGCTGATCACCGGGCCGTGGCGGGTGCTGTGGACCTCCAGCGAGACCGTCTCGCCGTCGCGCACGGCGATGCGTTCCAGGCGCGTCTCGAAGGGCCGGTAGCCGTCCGGGGTCAGGTAGCGCCGTGGGTCCTGGGGATCGACGCGCTCCAGGTAGGCGTCCTGGATGTGCGAGCCGGTATTGGTGTAGCCCCAGGCGATGCGCTGGTTATGGCCGATGACGAACAGCGGGGCGCCGGCAAAGTTGGCGCCGGTGAGGCTCAGGCCGGGGATCTTCAGGCTGGCCAGGTAGAAGGCCGCCGGGTTGGTCAGGCGCAGGTGCGGATCGTTGGCCAGCAGCGGCTTGCCGGTGGCGCTGCGGCTGGCGGAGACCACCCAGTTGTTCGAACCGATGCCTTCGACGTTGGAACCGGGCAGTTGCCCCAGCAGCTTGCCGGCGTCCGGCGTGCCGCGCAGGGAGCGGTACAGGCTGGCGTAGTCGCGGGTGGCCGGCGGCCGCTCGCCCGGATAGGGGGCGAACACCTCGTTGATCCGCGCCAGGTCCAGGTGCTCGGCCAGCGCCAGGCGCTGCAACTGCATGCCCAGGTTGGCGCTCAGGGTCCAGGAATAGAGCAGGTGCAGGGACAGGCTGTCCACCGGCCCCCAGGGCCCCGGCCGCTCGTGGCGCACCAGGCTGAATTCCAGCGGCAGCGCCGCCGGGGCCAGCTCCAGGTAGGCGTTGATCCCGTCGCTGTAGCGTTGCAGCAGGACGCGCGTGGGCGCGTCCAGGTTGGCGTAGATGCCTTCGGCGGTGCGTCGGAAGCCCAGGGTGCGGGCGAACCTGTCCATCGGCAGGGTCTTGGCGCCGAACACTTCGGAGAGCGTCCCGCCGGCATAGCGGCGGGCGAACTCCATCTGCCACAGGCGATCCCTGGCGTGGCTGTAGCCGAGCAGGAAATAGCCGTCCTCCAGGCTCTGCGCGCGGATATGCGGGACGCCGGCGGCGTCCCAGGCGATCCGCCCCTCGTGTTCCAGGCCATGGCCGACCTGGATCTCGCCGTACTTGAAGCCCAGCGGGACGGCCAGCAGGTAGACCGCGCAGGCCAGTAGCCCCAGCAGCAGGCCGCCGAGGGACAGGCGCCAGGCGTAACGTGCGTTCTTCGACATCGCTTCGAGTCTCCACGCCGACGGGTCAATAGACCCGACGGTTCCGGTCCGCATGGCGACTGACGAAGAACACCAGCGAGACGCGCTCGCCGGCGGTCACCCGCTGGACCTCGTGGGGATAGCTGCAATCGCTGATGATCACCGAGCGCGGCTCCGGCTTGATGTCGTTGCGCAGGTTGCCATCGCGGTCGTAGACCACGAACTGGCCGCCGGCGAAGTAGGTGCCGAGCTGCAGGACGATGGAGTACTGGTAGTCCGGGTTGCTGTCGGTATCCAGGTGCCGGCCGATGAACGAGCCGGCCTTCATCCGGTTCACCTGCATGCGCCGCACGTAGAAGGCGTCGTCGCCCATCAGCTTGCGGAACAGGCTCATCACGTTGTCGTTGCAGACGCGCGGGATGATCAGCTCCGACAGCGCATGGTTGACCACCGTGGGACGGTCGCGGTCGGTCATGAAACGGGCCACGTAGAGGTCGTTCTCCTCGTCGGCGTCGCCGATCAGGATCTTCTCCCACGGCAGGGTCGAGTTGGCCAGGACCTGGTTCATCAGTTCCCAGTCCTGCTCGTCGTAGAGCGCGTCGCTGGGGGTGATATAGGCGCAGCCGTTGGCTGCCAGGCTCTGGGTGATCTGGGCAATCTGAGTATTCATGGGGTTTCCTGTGTGATCAGGCGGTAGCCTGGGATGCGGGTTGGTTGGTGTGGGGCTGGTTGGCGGCATCGGTCTCCGGAGCGAGCCGGGCATGGTTCTCGCGGTACCAGTCGACGATTCCGAACGGGTCCGACTGGCCGCGGCAGAGGTGGTCGCGCAGGATCAGGAAGTTCTCCCACATGCCCCAGGTCTCGGTCATCGGGCCGAACTTCGAGGGGCGCGCCTCGTTGGCCGCGCGCTCCGGCGCGATGCGCCAGAAGTTCACCCCCGGCTTGCGGTGGTGGAAGTCGTGGCTGGGCAGGTCCTGCATGAAGGAGAACACCCGCAGCGGGATGTCGATCAGCAGCACGCCCAGGCTCCAGCGAACGAACGCCAGGGCGAAGGCCAGGCCCTGCTTGTCGGCCGGGTAGGGGCGGCCGAGGAAGCGTCCCCAGCTCAGCGAGCCGTAGTGCAGGAAGCGCGGCAGGCCGTGCTCGTTGCGGGCGAACCAGAGGTGCTCGGAGACGTGCTGGATCCACGACGAGTACTGGGTGAGGATGAAGATCGGGAACAGGTAGAACAGCGCGAACGCCTCCAGGTAGCCGCTGGCGTACACCAGGCCGAGCAGCGCGGCCCAGTAGAGCGCCCGGCTGACGCGCTCGTGGCGCGGGGCGGAGACGAAGCTGACGTCGAAGCGGAACTTCAGGTGCTCGAGGATCCGCGCCGGATGGAAGGGCGCGAGCACCAGGCGGGTCCAGAAGGCGCTCTCGGACATGCCCTTGTAGAAGCCGTGCTGCTTCATGAAGACCAGGTCGACGTCGTGCTCGGTATTGAAGGTGCGCACGCTGTGGTGTTCGTTCACGTGCAGCTTCACGTACTCGTCGCGCGGGGTGTGCAGGATCGGGATCGACAGGATCCACTTGCAGGTGAAGCGGGCCAGCGCCTTGTTCTCCAGGCTGGCGCCATGGGTGGTGTAGTGGAAGGTATGGAGGAAGCCGCGCTGGCGGTTGACCACCAGGCACATGATCAGCGCGCCCAGCAGGCACTTCAGCCACAGCGGCTGCTGCGAGGCGAGCAGTTGCTGGCCGTAGATCACCGCGAGGAAGAACACCGCGTAGCCCCAACTGATGTGCAGGTAGAGCTGCCAGGGCTTGAGCAGGGTGTCTTTCGGCCGTCGCGGCGGGCGGTCGTTCAGCGACTTGCCGGTGACCCAGGTCCAGAACGGCTGGCAGGGCAGATCCTTGTAGGTACGGCGCACGTCGATGCCGTATCCGTACTTGGAGTATCGGGTCTTGAACAGTTCATCTTGCATGGCGCAGGCGCTCCCTGGTTACAGGTAGTCGGTTCGGATGTAGAGCGTCGGGACGGTCGCGAAGAACGAGTAGAACGGCTCCATCCGGTAGTGATCGACGGCCAGCACGACGAAGTTGTCGAAGCGCTCGCCGAAGAGTTTTCCCATCAATGCGTACTCGGCGGCCTGGGAGACGAAGCTGGCCCAGATCTGCTCGCGCGACTGGCTGGCGAACCATTTCTCGTAGAGCGGCAGGCGCGACAGGAAGATCGATTCCAGGGCCGGGTAGTCCAGCCCGGTCTGGCCGTAGTCGCCCTGTTCCAGGCGCTGGACGATCTCGCCGTGGGCCCGGTGCCAGCCGTCCTCGCCGCCGCACATCTCGAAGAACGAGCAGGTCGCGGCCGGGCAGGGCAGGGCCCCGGCGATCCGCTCGAGCTGGCGCTCGACCTTGCCGAGGAAACCCTCGCGGGTCTCGCCGGTGGCGGGGTTGCGGTTGAACGACAGGTACTCGAACTCGCCGCCGAGGATTGCGTGGCGGATTTCCACCTGGCGCGCCCTGGCCAGCTCCGCCACCGCCTGGCCGGCGCTGACCAGCTTGGTGCCGGCCAGGCCGGGCTGGTCGCCGACTCGCTCGAAGGTGTAGCGCGGCTTGCCCTCGGCATCGCTGGAGTGCGAGTAGTCCGGGCATACCGCGCTCACCAGGTGCAACGGACGGCCTTCGCCAGCGGCGCGCTCCAGCGCCTCCACCAGGCCGCGCAGGGCCCGCTCGCTGGGCGGCATGACGTTGCCGGCGGCCAGCCAGCGCTCGATGTCGCGGGCGTGGCGGTCGAGCTGCGGGATGTCCGGATGCTTGAGTTCCAGCTCGCTCTTGGCGTTGACCGCATCGGCCAGGAGCAGGGTGGTCAGGGACGGGATGCGTCCCTTGCTCTTGAAGCGGTGGATGTTGGTGACCACCGAGTTGCCCTGGCGCAGCTTGAAGTCGAATTCCTGGTGGCGCGACTGGAGGATCAGGTAGAACAGGTAGTTGCTGAACGGCAGCTCGCGCGCGCCGTGGGAGATGCGCAGCTCCAGATACCTGCGTTTCAGTTCGCCGAGGCGCGTTTCCAGTTGCGCATAGGTATGGTCGGGGACCACTTCGGCGAGGGGGAGGCCATACGAGATGGATTTCAATATGTTCCGGCTGAGACGGGAATCGATGTCTGGAATCATGGCGTTCACCTGACGTCGGGCTTGACCAGGACGGGAGCGGGCTGGGTTTTTCCGGGGAGGCTGTGCACGTCGCGGAACAGCAGCATGTCGACGAACTGCTGCTCCTTGTCGCCGGCGAAGCCCTGCGGCTCGTCGATGCGGCGGGGGTTCTCGTAGGTGCCGAACAACATGTCCCAGATCGGGAAGTCGCTGTAGTTGCACTCGTGGCGGTCGCGCTGGTGGTGGATGCGGTGCATCTCCGGGCGCTGGAACAGGTAGCCGAGGACGTGCGGGGTGCGCAGGTTCGAGTGGTAGAACATCTCGCCGAGCGCGGCGAACATGATGTAGTAGGCGCCGGCCTCGATGCTGATGCCCATCACCACGTAGGCGACGAAGCTGCCCAGCAGCGAGTTGAAGACCATCTCGGTCGGATGCTTGTAGAAGGAGGTGAATACCTCGATGCGTTGCGGCGCGTGGTGCAACTGGTGGAACAGCCGCCAGAGCGTGTCGTTGGCGTGGCGCGCGCGATGCCACCAGTAGGTGACGAAGGTGTTGACGAAGTAGGCGGCGAAGCCGGCCAGCAGTGGTGGCAGGGCATCCGAGGTGTGCAGCAGGCTGTGCCCCATCATCCATTTGTTCCAGGTGATGCCGGCGAGCAGGGCGATCGACACCTGGACGATGTTGAGGAAGATCACCCGGGCCACCCAGGTGCTCACCTTGGGCAATTTCCAGCCGGGAACCAACTGTTCCAGCATGAAGATGAATAGCGCCACTCCGATCAAGTAATAAATCATATTTATCTCCTCTTCCTTAGGGGCGGACGCCATGCGGAACTTTCATCGATACGAAAGGCCAGCGTCCTGTTTATTGTCTGAAGCACTTCTCGGCAGGCTGCGGTTATCGCTTCGCTATATTCGGAAGGCGATCTCGGTCAGGCGTGGATAGCTTGTCCATGGTCGAATGGAGCGCTCTTTTTAATTGCCTCAGAATGCGCTTCGTGAAAATCGGCACGGACAATGAAATGCCTGGTCGAATTAAATTGTCACAGCCCGGCAGGGACAACCTGCCCTTCCGGGCAGGTATCTGCGGAGAGATAGGGGGGGAAGTATGTAGTTGCCATTTCTGGTCCCCGGGGAGCCTCGTCGACGAGGCCCGCCATGGGCCAAGGTTTGTTGTCGGGAGGCCCTCCCGACGACGATGGAGCGTGCGAGAAGAACAATGAGAAAGACCGCCGTGAGGCCCATCGGAGAGCCGTTCTACGGTTTCCGCAAAGATCCGGGGCGCCGTCCCCTCCAGCACAGCGCAGTTCCTGCGCGGCGCCTCGTGTCCGTGCTCATCGAGAAATTCTCTTCAGCCTCGTTTCGTCGTCGCCCGGCGGGCGGCGAATGGGCTCGACCTCGTCCGGAACACCCGCACAGGGCCGGCGGCGATATGTACTTCCAGGTCCGGCTTGATAAAGGGAATTGTCATGAGTGGATAAGACGGAAACAAAAAAGAATAAAAACGCTGAAGAACCGAATCCTGCCGGGATCGATTGTTGACTGGTGAAGCTGGCATGCATGATGAGAGAGAGGGATATCTCGAGATTTTGTCAAGAATAACAACCGAGGAAGAGTTCTTCTCCCTGGTTCTCGAGATATGCGGTAATTATGGATTCGAATTCTTTTCATTCGGTGCGCGGGCGCCTTTCCCGCTGACCGCGCCTAAATATCATTTCTTGTCCAATTACCCAGGGGAATGGAAAAACAGATATATCTCCGAAGACTACACATCCATCGACCCGATCGTGCGCCATGGTCTCCTGGAATACACCCCGCTGATCTGGAATGGCGAAGACTTCCAGGAGAACCGTTTCTTCTGGGAGGAAGCGCTGCATCACGGCATCCGTCACGGCTGGTCGATCCCGGTCCGCGGCAAGTACGGGCTGATCAGCATGCTGTCCCTGGTGCGTTCCAGCGAGAGCATCGCCGCTACGGAAATCCTGGAGAAGGAATCCTTCCTGCTCTGGATCACCAGCATGCTGCAGGCTACCTTCGGCGACCTGCTGGCGCCGCGCATCGTCCCGGAAAGCAATGTGCGCCTGACCGCCAGGGAAACCGAGATGCTCAAGTGGACCGCGGTGGGCAAGACCTACGGCGAGATCGGCCTGATCCTGTCGATCGACCAGCGCACGGTGAAATTCCATATCGTCAATGCGATGCGCAAGCTCAACTCCAGCAACAAGGCGGAGGCCACCATGAAGGCCTACGCCATCGGCCTGCTCAACTGAATCGACGCCTCGTCGCCTAGCGAGGCCGCCGCGCAAGCGTCCGGCCATTCACCGAATGGCCGGATAGCGTTTGCGCCGGTCGCCTGAGCGCAGCCTTCCCACCGGCAGCGTTTCCCCGCTGCCCCCTTCGCCATTGCGCCCGTCCTCCTGTTGTCCGGCACGCTAGTGCAACTTTCCGGACGCTTGGCAAACCGGCCAAAGAATAGAACGGAATCGATGCCCCACACCTGTAATTTTTAAGGGGTTATGGCTATTGCAAAAAAGCGTTTATAAGTTTGTCCCCTGTCAAATCTGGTTACAACTGGGTTTCAGGCGAAACATTCGGTCATGGCAATTCGGCATTAGTTGAAACTTTGGAGACGCTCCGAAGCGGGCAACTTTTGCCCGGAAAAAGCTTCACGGCAATTTCTCCGGCCTGTCATCCCGATGTCTTCTTTCCGGTATGGATGCCAGTCGATTCGAACTGGCGGAGATTCGCACCATGCGAGAGTACCAACGGTTGAAAGGGTTTACCGACAACCTGGAATTACGGCGGCGCAACCGTGCCACGGTCGAGCACTACATGCGCATGAAGGGGGCCGAACGGTTGCAGCGGCACAGCCTGTTCGTCGAGGACGGCTGCG
>NZ_KV812702.1:0-227 GCF_001813485.1 Pseudomonas sp. HMSC067G02 | reverse complement strand
CCGCACCACCTGCACTACACCGCGCTGCCGGACTGGGCGCAGTCGCTGGGCATGGTGATGTCGCTGATCCTCCTGGCGCCGAGCTGGGGCGGCATGATCAACGGCATGATGACCCTCTCCGGGGCCTGGCATAAGTTGCGCGACGACCCGATCCTGCGCTTCCTGGTGGTGTCCCTGGCGTTCTACGGCATGTCCACCTTCGAAGGCCCGATGATGGCGATCAAGAC
>NZ_KV812701.1:0-14212 GCF_001813485.1 Pseudomonas sp. HMSC067G02 | reverse complement strand
CCGTTGGCGCCGGCGTGGTTGCCAAGATCATCGAGTAATCGCTGATCCTGCCATCAGAAAAGGGGCCCTTCGGGGCCCCTTTTTTCGTTCGTTGGTTAAATATTGACACCCTGTGGGGGCATCCGTACAATTGCGCCTCCTTTTAACGGGCGTAGTCCGTCCGTTGGGAATGGTAAATTGGAGTCTGAGGTCAAATGCAAAACCAACAAATCCGGATTCGGTTGAAGGCTTTTGACCATCGCCTGATCGATCAATCAACCCAGGAAATCGTGGAAACCGCGAAACGTACTGGTGCTCAGGTGCGTGGTCCAATCCCTCTGCCGACCCGCAAGGAACGTTTCACCGTGCTGATCTCTCCGCACGTCAACAAAGATGCGCGTGATCAGTACGAAATTCGTACACATAAGCGTGTACTGGACATCGTCCAGCCGACGGATAAAACCGTCGATGCGCTGATGAAGCTCGATCTTGCTGCAGGCGTTGAAGTACAGATCAGCCTCGGCTAATGCCTTCGGCATTGGTCGTGTAACGCTCTGAAATGGGCGGCCATAGCGGGTGAAAGCCCCGTACACTCAAGAGGTTTACAACATGACAATTGGTGTTGTCGGTCGTAAATGCGGCATGACCCGCATTTTCACCGAGGAAGGTGTCTCTATTCCGGTTACGGTCATCGAGGTCGAGCCGAATCGCGTCACCCAGTTCAAGACTGAAGAAACCGATGGCTACCGTGCAGTGCAAGTCACCGCCGGCGAGCGTCGTGCTTCTCGCGTTACCAAAGCGCAAGCTGGTCACTTTGCCAAGGCGAATGTCGCCGCCGGTCGCGGCGTGTGGGAATTCCGTCTGGGCGAAGAGCAGTATGCCGCTGGTGACCAGATCACTGTCGATCTGTTCCAGGCAGGCCAGATGGTAGACGTTACCGGCGAGTCCAAGGGTAAGGGCTTCGCGGGCACCATCAAGCGCTGGAACTTCCGTGGTCAGGATAACACCCACGGTAACTCCGTTTCCCACCGCGTCCCGGGTTCCATCGGCCAGTGCCAGACTCCTGGTCGAGTGTTCAAGGGCAAGAAAATGTCCGGTCATCTGGGTGCGGAGCGGGTAACCGTTCAATCCCTGGAGATCGTGCGCGTCGATGCTGAACGCAATCTGCTGCTGGTCAAGGGTGCCGTTCCCGGCGCTACCGGCGGTGATGTGATCGTGCGTCCGGCAGCCAAGGCTCGCGGTTAAGGGGGAAGCTGAGATGCAATTGAATGTGAACGGCGCTCAGGCTATCGAAGTCTCCGAGCGTACCTTTGGTGGCGAATTCAACGAGACCCTGGTGCACCAGGCAGTCGTGGCCTACATGGCTGGCGGCCGTCAGGGCAGCAAGGCGCAGAAGACTCGCTCCGAAGTCTCTGGTGGTGGCAAGAAGCCGTGGCGTCAGAAGGGCACCGGTCGTGCTCGCGCTGGCACTATCCGTAGCCCCATCTGGCGTGGGGGCGGCACCACTTTCGCCGCTAAACCGCGTAGCCACGAACAGAAGCTGAACAAGAAGATGTACCGCGCAGCACTGCGCTCCATCCTTGCCGAGCTCGTTCGTCTGGACCGTCTGGTCGTCGTTGCCGACTTCGCTGTCGATGCACCGAAAACCAAGGGCCTGGTTGCCAAGCTGGACACCCTGGGTCTGAAAGACGTGCTGATCGTGACCGATGGTGTCGACGAGAACCTGTACCTCGCTGCGCGCAACCTGGCGCACGTCGATGTACGTGATGTCCAAGGTTCCGACCCCGTCAGCCTGATCGCCTACGACAAGGTGCTGGTCACCGTGTCCGCCGTGAAGAAGTTCGAGGAGCTGCTGGGATGAACCAGGAACGCGTATTCAAAGTGCTGCTTGGTCCGCACATCTCCGAGAAAGCCACGGGTCTCGCGGACGGCAAGAGCCAATTCGTTTTCAAGGTTGCCACCGATGCAACCAAGCTGGAAATCAAGAAGGCCGTAGAAAGCCTGTTCAGCGTGAAGGTACAGCGCGTCACTACCCTGAACGTCAAGGGTAAGACCAAGCGCACCGCTCGCGGTCTGGGCAAGCGTAACGACTGGAAAAAAGCGTACATCGCTCTCCAGCCGGGCCAAGATCTCGATTTCGCCACCAGCGCTGAGTAAAGGGGTGCATCATGGCAATCGTTAAGTGCAAACCGACTTCCGCTGGTCGTCGCTTTGTCGTCAAGGTGGTGAATCAGGAGCTGCACAAAGGCGCTCCCTACGCACCGCTGCTGGAAAAGAAATCCAAGTCTGGCGGCCGTAACAACAACGGTCGTATCACCACCCGTCATATCGGTGGTGGTCACAAGCAGCACTACCGTCTGGTCGACTTCCGTCGCAACAAGGATGGCATCCCTGCCATCGTTGAACGCGTCGAATACGATCCGAACCGCACTGCACACATCGCTCTGCTGAAGTATGCAGACGGCGAGCGTCGCTACATCATCGCCCCCAAGGGCGTTGCTGCAGGTGACCAGCTGATCTCCGGTATCGGTGCGCCGATCAAGGCAGGCAACAGCATGCCTCTGCGCAACATCCCGGTGGGTAGCACTGTTCATGGTATCGAGCTGAAGCCGGGTAAAGGCGCTCAGATCGCTCGCTCCGCTGGCGCTTCCGCCCAGCTGGTCGCGCGTGAAGGCGCGTACGTAACCCTGCGTCTGCGCTCCGGTGAAATGCGTAAAGTCCTGGCTGAGTGCCGTGCGACCCTGGGCGAAGTCTCGAACTCCGAGCACAGCCTGCGTTCGCTGGGTAAAGCCGGTGCTACGCGCTGGCGTGGTGTTCGCCCGACCGTTCGCGGCGTGGCGATGAACCCGGTCGACCACCCGCATGGTGGTGGTGAAGGCCGTACCTCTGCTGGTCGTCATCCGGTATCGCCGTGGGGTCTTCAGACCAAGGGTAAGAAGACTCGCTCGAACAAGCGTACCGATAACATGATCGTCCGCCGCCGCAAGTAAATAGAGGGATACCACAGTGCCACGTTCACTGAAAAAAGGTCCGTTTATCGATCTTCACCTGTTGAAGAAGGTCGAAGTCGCGGTGGAAAAGAACGACCGCAAGCCGATCAAGACCTGGTCGCGTCGTTCGATGATTCTGCCGCATATGGTTGGTCTGACCATCGCCGTGCACAACGGCCGTCAACACGTACCGGTTCTCGTCAACGAGGACATGGTCGGCCACAAACTGGGCGAGTTCGCCGCTACCCGCACCTACCGCGGGCATGCTGCGGACAAGAAAGCCAAGCGTTAAGGGGTAAGGAAGATGGAAGTAGCCGCTAAGCTGTCGGGCGCTCGTATCTCCGCCCAGAAAGCCCGCTTGGTCGCCGACCAGATCCGCGGGAAGAAGGTGGGCGAAGCGCTCAACCTCCTGGCTTTCAGCAGTAAGAAAGCCGCCGAGATCATGAAGAAAGTGCTGGAGTCGGCCGTTGCCAACGCTGAGCACAACGAAGGCGCCGATGTGGATGACCTGAAGGTCTCCACCGTCTTCGTCAACGAAGGTCGTTCGCTCAAGCGCATCATGCCGCGTGCCAAAGGCCGTGCTGATCGCATCGTGAAGCGGTCTTGCCATATCACGGTCAAGGTTGCGGACAAGTAACGGAGTCGACAGATGGGTCAGAAAGTACATCCCAATGGCATTCGCCTGGGTATCGTCAAGGAGCACACCTCCGTTTGGTACGCAGACCGCAAGAACTATGCGGATTACCTGTTTGCCGACCTGAAGGTGCGTGAGTACCTCCAAGACAAACTAAAAAGCGCGTCCGTAAGCCGTATCGATATTCATCGTCCGGCTCAAACCGCACGCATCACCATCCACACCGCTCGTCCCGGCATCGTGATCGGCAAGAAAGGTGAAGATGTTGAGAAACTGCGCCAGGACCTGACCAAGCAAATGGGTGTGCCCGTGCACATCAACATCGAGGAAATCCGCAAGCCGGAACTCGATGCCATGCTGGTTGCGCAGAGCGTAGCCCAGCAGCTGGAGCGTCGCGTAATGTTCCGTCGCGCCATGAAGCGCGCCGTACAGAACGCCATGCGCATTGGTGCCAAGGGCATCAAGATTCAGGTCAGCGGTCGTCTGGGTGGGGCTGAAATCGCCCGTACCGAATGGTATCGCGAAGGTCGTGTGCCCCTGCACACCCTGCGCGCCGATATCGACTATGCCACCTACGAAGCGCACACCACTTACGGTGTGATCGGTGTCAAGGTTTGGATCTTCAAGGGCGAGGTCATCGGTGGCCGCCAGGAAGAGCTGAAGCCGGTAGCACCCGCTCCTCGTAAAAAAGCTGCTAGGTAAGGAGTACGCAAATGCTGCAACCCAAGCGTACGAAGTTCCGCAAACAAATGACCGGCCACAACCGTGGTCTGGCTCATCGTGGTAGTAAGGTCAGCTTCGGTGAGTACGCACTGAAGGCCACTAGCCGTGGCCGCCTTACTGCTCGTCAGATCGAGTCCGCGCGTCGTGCGCTGACCCGTCACGTGAAGCGTGGCGGCAAGATCTGGATCCGCGTATTCCCTGACAAGCCTGTCACCAAGAAGCCCCTCGAAGTTCGTATGGGTAAAGGTAAGGGTGGGGTCGAGTACTGGGTAGCCCAGATCCAGCCGGGCAAGGTCCTGTATGAGATCGAGGGTGTTTCCGAAGAGCTGGCGCGTGAGGCTTTCGCCCTGGCTGCTGCAAAGCTGCCCCTCGCCACCTCCTTTGTTAAGCGGACGGTGATGTGATGAAAGCGAATGAACTTCGTGAAAAATCCGTTGAGCAGCTGAACGAGCAACTGCTCGGCCTGCTGCGCGACCAGTTCAATCTGCGCATGCAGAAAGCAACTGGCCAGTTGGGGCAGTCTCACCTGCTCTCGCAGGTTAAGCGCGACATCGCTCGCGTTAAAACTGTGCTCAATCAGCAAGCAGGTAAGTGATCATGGCTGAAGCTCAGAAAACCGTCCGTACGCTGACCGGCCGCGTCGTCAGCGACAAAATGGACAAGACCGTCACCGTACTGATCGAGCGTCGCGTCAAGCACCCGATTTACGGCAAATACGTCAAGCGTTCGACCAAACTGCACGCACACGACGAATCCAATCAGTGCCGCATTGGTGACCTGGTCACCATTCGCGAAACCCGTCCGCTGGCCAAGACCAAGGCCTGGACCCTGGTTGATATCGTTGAACGCGCGGTGGAAGTCTAAGGACTAGGGGTCGGAGAAATTATATGATTCAGACTCAATCCATGCTCGATGTCGCTGACAACAGCGGCGCGCGTCGTGTGATGTGCATCAAGGTGCTCGGCGGTTCCCACCGCCGTTACGCCGGCATCGGCGACATCATCAAGGTCACCGTCAAGGAAGCGATTCCGCGCGGCAAAGTGAAGAAGGGCCAGGTCATGACTGCCGTGGTCGTTCGCACCAAGCACGGCGTACGTCGTACCGACGGTTCCATCATCCGCTTCGACGGCAACGCCGCCGTCCTGCTGAACAACAAGCAGGAGCCGATCGGCACCCGTATCTTTGGGCCAGTGACTCGTGAACTCCGTACCGAGAAGTTCATGAAGATCGTCTCGCTCGCCCCCGAAGTGCTGTAAGGAGTAGCCGTCATGCAAAAGATTCGTCGTGACGACGAAGTAATCGTCATTGCCGGCAAGGACAAGGGCAAGCGTGGCAAGGTGCTGAAGGTTCTCGCTGACGACCGTCTGGTCGTCGGCGGGGTGAACCTGATCAAGCGCCACACCAAGCCCAATCCGATGCTCGGCCAACAGGGCGGTATCGTCGAGAAGGAGGCGCCTCTGCACGTCTCCAACGTCGCCATCTTCAATACTGAAACCAGCAAGGCTGACCGCGTTGGCTTCAAGGTAGAAGACGGTAAGAAAATTCGTGTCTTCAAGTCGACCCAGAAACCGGTTCAGGCTTGAGGCTGCTAGGTAGATCACCATGGCACGATTGAAAGAAATTTATCGGAAGGAAATCGCGCCCAAGCTGAAAGAAGAGCTTCAGCTGGCGAACGTGATGGAAGTTCCGCGCGTTACCAAAATCACCCTGAACATGGGTCTTGGCGAGGCGGTCGGTGACAAGAAGATCATCGAGAACGCCGTAGCCGATCTGGAAAAGATCACTGGTCAGAAGCCGGTCGTGACTTACGCTCGTAAGTCCATCGCAGGCTTCAAGATCCGTGAAGGCTGGCCGATCGGCGTCAAGGTCACCCTGCGTAGCGACCGGATGTACGAGTTCCTGGATCGTCTGCTGTCCATCTCCCTGCCGCGCGTGCGTGACTTCCGCGGCCTGAATGCCAAGTCCTTCGATGGTCGCGGCAACTACAGCATGGGCGTGAAAGAGCAGATCATCTTCCCGGAAATCGATTACGACAAGATCGATGCGCTACGTGGCCTGGACATCACCCTGACCACCACCGCTCGTACGGATGACGAAGGTCGCGCCCTGCTGCGTGCTTTCAAATTCCCGTTCCGTAACTGATTGGAGTAGGAACATGGCTAAAGAGAGCATGAAGAACCGCGAGCTGAAGCGTCAGCTGACGGTAGCCAAGTACGCCAAGAAGCGTGCCGAGCTGAAAGCGATCATCGCTAATCCGAACTCCTCTGCGGAAGAGCGTTGGAATGCCCAGGTCGCCCTGCAGAAGCAACCGCGTGACGCCAGCGCCAGCCGCCTGCGTAACCGTTGCCGCCTGACCGGTCGTCCGCACGGCTTCTACCGCAAGTTCGGCCTGAGCCGTAACAAGCTGCGCGAAGCCGCCATGCGCGGCGACGTACCGGGTCTGGTGAAAGCCAGCTGGTAATCGCAACGAACGGTGTCGCCAGTCGGCACCGTTGATCGCGACATCGAATCAAGCCCCTCATGGGGCTTGATTCGTTTTGGCGCGATCTCTAGAATACCCGGCTCCCCTGAGCCTGGGTTTGTTTCGCCTGGCGTTTATGGGCGAATTGAAGTTGAAGGCTTATTCTTTTGTATCAGGAGCGTTAAGCCCATGAGTATGCAGGACCCGTTAGCAGACATGCTAACTCGCATCCGTAATGCCCAGATGGCTGAAAAGACCGTCGTAAGCATGCCGTCCTCGAAACTGAAAGCGGCGGTAGCCAAAGTCCTGAAGGACGAAGGCTATATTGCGGATTTCCAGATCAGCTCGGAAGTAAAACCCCAGCTGTCCATCGAACTGAAGTACTTCGAAGGCAAGCCTGTCATCGAAGAGGTCAAGCGCATCAGCCGTCCTGGCCTGCGTCAGTACAAATCCGTTGAGCAACTGCCGAAAGTTCGTGGCGGCCTCGGTGTGTCGATCGTCTCCACCAACAAAGGTGTGATGACCGATCGTGCTGCCCGTGCTGCTGGTGTTGGCGGCGAAGTGCTCTGCACTGTGTTCTAAGGGGAATCAGCATGTCTCGCGTTGCTAAGAACCCCGTCAAGCTGCCTGCCGGCGTTGAAATCAAACTGGCTGGTCAGCAACTGTCCATCAAGGGCGCCAAAGGTGCTCTGGAGCTCAAGGTCCATCCTTCGGTCGAAGTGATCCAGGACAGCGGTGAGCTGCGTTTTGCTGCGCGTAACGGCGACCAGCAGACTCGCGCCATGGCTGGTACCACCCGTGCTCTGGTGAACAACATGGTAGTCGGCGTCAGCCAGGGCTTCGAGCGCAAGCTCCAGCTGGTCGGCGTTGGTTACAAAGCGCAGGCCAAGGGCCAAGTGCTGTCCCTGTCCCTCGGCTTCTCCCATCCGGTTGATTACGAACTGCCGGCCGGCATCGTCGCTGAGACCCCCAGCCAGACCGATATCCTGATCAAGGGTATCGACAAGCAGCTGGTCGGTCAGGTTGCTGCCGAAATTCGCGACTTCCGTCCGCCGGAGCCTTACAAAGGCAAGGGCGTGCGTTACGCCGACGAAGTCGTCCGTCGTAAAGAAGCCAAGAAGAAGTAGGGCATAGCAAATGAGCGTCAAGAAAGAAACCCGTCTGCGTCGCGCTCGCAAGGCACGCCTGAAGATGCGCGAGCTGGAAACCGTACGCCTCTGCGTGTACCGCTCTTCCCAGCACATTTACGCCCAGGTCATTGCGGCCGACGGCGGCAAGGTCCTGGCCAGCGCCTCGACCCTGGACAAAGACCTGCGCGAAGGTGCCACCGGCAACATCGATGCAGCCAAGAAAGTTGGTCAACTGGTCGCCGAGCGCGCCAAAGCGGCCGGCGTCACCCAGGTGGCGTTCGATCGTTCTGGCTTCAAGTACCACGGCCGTGTGAAAGCGCTGGCTGATGCCGCTCGTGAAGGCGGACTGGAGTTCTAAGTTATGGCAAACAACGAGCAAAAGCGCGACGAAGGCTACATCGAGAAGCTGGTTCAGGTTAACCGCGTCGCCAAAACCGTAAAAGGTGGCCGTATCTTCGCTTTCACCGCACTGACCGTGGTGGGTGATGGCAAGGGTCGCGTTGGTTTCGGTCGTGGCAAGGCGCGTGAAGTGCCGGCCGCCATCCAGAAAGCAATGGAAGCCGCTCGCCGCAACATGATCCAAGTCGATCTGAACGGCACCACCCTGCAGTATCCGACCAAGTCCGCCCATGGCGCCTCCAAGGTGTACATGCAGCCGGCTTCGGAAGGTACCGGCATCATCGCCGGCGGCGCCATGCGTGCCGTTCTGGAAGTGGCTGGTGTGCAGAACGTCCTGGCCAAGTGCTATGGCTCCACCAATCCGGTGAACGTGGTTTACGCCACCTTCAAGGGCCTGAAGAACATGCAGGCTCCGGAAGCAGTAGCGGCCAAGCGTGGCAAGAGCGTCGAGGAGATTCTCTAACCATGGCAACTGTCAAAGTCACTCTGGTCAAGAGCCTGAACGGCCGTCTGGCCAACCACAAGGCTTGCGTCAAGGGTCTCGGCCTGCGTCGCATCAATCATACCGTCGAAGTTCAGGACACTCCTGAGAACCGCGGCATGATCAACAAGGCCTACTACCTGCTGCGTGTGGAGGGTTAATCCATGCAACTGAACGATCTGCGTTCCGCGCCGGGTGCCCGTCGCGAAAAGCACCGTCCGGGCCGTGGCATCGGTAGCGGTCTGGGCAAGACCGGTGGCCGTGGTCACAAAGGTCTGACCTCCCGCTCCGGTGGCAAGGTCGCTCCGGGCTTCGAGGGTGGTCAACAGCCTCTGCACCGTCGCCTGCCGAAGTTCGGCTTCGTTTCCCTGAAGGCCATGGATCGTGCTGAAGTGCGCACCTCCGAACTGGCCAAGGTCGAAGGCGACGTCGTCAGCCTGCAGACCCTGAAGGATGCCAACCTGATCAACCAGCACGTACAGCGCGTCAAAGTCATGCTGTCCGGCGAAGTTGGTCGTGCGGTCACCCTGAAAGGTATCGCCGCCACCAAGGGTGCGCGTGCGGCTATCGAAGCAGCTGGCGGTAAATTCGAGGACTAAATGGCTAAGCAAGGTGCTCTCTCTGCGCTAAGCAACGGCGGTCTGTCCGAGCTCTGGGCACGTCTGCGTTTCCTGTTCCTGGCGATCATCGTCTATCGGATCGGCGCGCACATCCCAGTTCCGGGCATCAACCCCGATCGCTTGGCGGCACTGTTCCGGCAGAACGAGGGGACCATTCTTAGCCTCTTCAACATGTTTTCCGGCGGCGCGCTGGAGCGCATGAGTATCTTTGCACTGGGGATCATGCCGTACATCTCGGCATCGATCATCATGCAGCTCATGACCGCTATCAGCCCGCAGCTGGAGCAGTTGAAGAAAGAGGGTGAGTCTGGGCGTCGCAAGATCAGCCAGTACACCCGCTACGGTACTGTAGTCCTGGCACTGGTCCAGGCCATCGGCATGTCCGTTGGCCTGGGCAGCCAGGGCGTAGCCTTCTCCAACGACTTCGGCTTCTACTTCGTGGCTGTCACCACCTTCGTGGCTGGTGCCATGTTCATGATGTGGCTGGGCGAGCAGATCACCGAGCGCGGTGTCGGCAACGGCATCTCGATGTTGATCTTCGCTGGTATCGTTGCAGGCCTGCCGCGCGCCATCGGTCAGTCTTTCGAGTCTGCCCGTCAAGGTGACATCAACATCTTCGCCCTGATCGGCGTCGGCCTGCTGGCCGTGGCGATCATCGCGTTCGTGGTGTTCATCGAGCGTGGCCAGCGTCGCATCGCGGTGCATTACGCCAAGCGCCAGCAAGGCCGCAAGGTGTTTGCAGCGCAGACCAGCCATCTGCCGTTGAAGGTGAACATGGCGGGTGTGATTCCCGCGATTTTCGCCAGCAGTATCCTGCTGTTCCCGGCGTCCCTGGGCTCCTGGTTCGGTCAGTCGGAAGGCTTGGGTTGGTTGCAGGACGTCGCGCAAGCGATCGCTCCGGGGCAGCCGCTGAACATCTTGCTGTTCACTGCAGGGATCGTTTTCTTCTGCTTCTTCTATACAGCGCTGATGTTCAACCCGAAGGACGTGGCGGAGAACCTCAAGAAGTCCGGTGCATTTATTCCGGGCATCCGTCCGGGCGAACAGTCCGCTCGCTACATCGATGGCGTGCTGACCCGTTTGACCATGTTCGGTGCTCTGTACATGACGGCTGTCTGCCTGCTGCCCCAGTTCCTGGTGGTTGCGGCGCACGTGCCGTTCTATCTTGGCGGGACCTCGCTGTTGATCGTGGTCGTGGTTGTCATGGACTTTATGGCCCAGGTGCAATCTCACCTCGTTTCTCACCAGTATGAATCCCTGATGAAGAAAGCCAACCTGAAGGGCTACGGCAGCGGCATGCTGCGCTGATAGACCCGTAAGGTTCGAGGAGTTGGTGATGAAAGTTCGTGCATCGGTCAAGAAGCTGTGCCGTAACTGCAAAATCATCCGTCGCGATGGCATCGTGCGGGTGATCTGCAGCGCGGAACCGCGTCACAAGCAGCGCCAAGGCTGATTGTGATCCACGCGTGATAACCCGGCAGCTAGTGTGCTGCCGGGTTGATTATTTGCTATTACAGCGCTAATATCCGCGCCCTTTCTTGGCTTCCTGGGCGCAGGGTAGCTGTCAATTGGAGTTTTTCTGAATGGCCCGTATTGCAGGCGTCAACATTCCGGATAACAAGCACACTGTTATCTCGCTGACCTACATCTATGGTGTTGGTCGCACTACTGCTCAGAGCATCTGCGCAGCCACCGGCGTAAACCCGGCTGCCAAGATCAAGGACCTGAGCGACGAGCAGATCGATCAGCTGCGTAACGAAGTCGCGAAGATCACCACCGAAGGTGACCTGCGTCGCGAAATCAACATGAACATCAAGCGTCTGATGGACCTCGGTTGCTACCGCGGTCTGCGTCATCGTCGCGGTCTGCCGGTTCGCGGTCAGCGTACCAAGACCAACGCGCGTACCCGCAAGGGCCCGCGTAAGCCGATCCGCAAGTAATCGCGTAGGAATCTAGTCATGGCAAAACCTGCTGCTCGTCCCCGTAAGAAAGTCAAAAAGACAGTGGTCGATGGGATCGCCCACATCCACGCGTCTTTCAACAACACCATCGTGACCATCACCGACCGTCAGGGCAACGCACTGTCCTGGGCGACCTCCGGTGGTTCCGGTTTCCGCGGCTCGCGTAAGAGCACCCCGTTCGCTGCCCAGGTAGCGGCCGAGCGTGCCGGCCAGGCTGCCCTGGAATACGGTCTGAAGAACCTGGACGTCAACGTCAAGGGCCCGGGCCCGGGCCGCGAGTCCGCCGTTCGCGCTCTGAATGCTTGCGGCTACAAGATCGCCAGCATCACCGACGTAACCCCGATCCCGCATAACGGCTGCCGTCCGCCGAAAAAGCGTCGCGTGTAATAGGAGACAGTGAGAAATGGCTCGTTACATTGGTCCCAAGTGCAAACTGTCTCGCCGTGAAGGCACCGACCTGTTCCTGAAGAGCGGCGCCCGCGCCCTCGACTCGAAGTGCAAGGCTGAAAACGTTCCTGGCCAGCATGGCCAGCGTCGTGGCCGTCTGTCCGACTACGGTCTGCAGCTGCGTGAAAAGCAGAAAGTACGTCGCATCTACGGCGTGCTGGAGCGTCAGTTCCGCGGTTACTACCAGGAAGCTTCCCGTCGCAAGGGTTCTACCGGTGAGAACCTGCTGCAACTGCTCGAGTGCCGCCTGGACAACGTCGTATACCGCATGGGCTTCGGTTCCACTCGTTCGGAATCCCGCCAGCTGGTATCCCACAAGGCCATCACCGTCAACGGTCAGACCGTCAACATCCCTTCCTACCAAGTGAAGGCCGGTGACGTCGTAGCTGTTCGCGAAAAATCGAAGAACCAGCTGCGTATCGCTCAGGCTCTGGAACTCTGTGGCCAGCGCGGTCGCGTCGAGTGGGTCGAAGTCGACCTCGACAAGAAGGCTGGTACCTTCAAGAGTGCTCCGGCTCGCAGCGACCTGTCCGCTGATATCAACGAAAACCTGATTGTCGAGCTCTACTCCAAGTAAGGGCTAGAAAATAGGTGCATCCATGCAGAGTTCGGTAAATGAGTTCCTGACCCCCCGCCACATCGATGTGCAGGTGGTCAGTCAAACCCGCGCCAAGATCACGCTCGAGCCTCTCGAGCGTGGTTTTGGTCACACCCTGGGCAACGCGCTGCGTCGCATCCTGTTGTCCTCCATGCCTGGCTGCGCAGTGGTCGAGGCCGAGATCGACGGCGTACTCCACGAGTACTCGGCGATCGAAGGTGTGCAGGAAGATGTAATCGAGATCCTGCTGAACCTGAAAGGTCTGGCCATCAAGCTGCACGGTCGTGATGAAGTGACGCTGACCCTGGCTAAGAAGGGCTCGGGTGTTGTGACTGCTGCCGATATTCAGCTGGATCACGATGTTGAGATCATCAACGGTGACCACGTTATCGCCAACCTGGCAGACAACGGCGCGCTGAACATGAAGCTGAAGGTAGCTCGTGGCCGTGGCTACGAGCCTGCCGACGCACGTCAGAGCGATGAAGACGAAAGCCGCAGCATCGGCCGTCTGCAGCTCGACGCATCGTTCAGCCCGGTCCGTCGTGTCTCCTACGTGGTGGAAAACGCCCGTGTCGAGCAGCGCACCAACCTGGACAAACTGGTCCTGGACCTGGAAACCAACGGCACCCTGGATCCCGAAGAGGCTATCCGTCGCGCCGCTACCATCCTGCAACAGCAGCTGGCAGCGTTCGTGGACCTCAAGGGCGACAGCGAACCCGTCGTTGAAGAGCAGGAAGACGAGATCGATCCGATCCTCCTGCGCCCGGTCGATGACCTGGAACTGACCGTACGTTCGGCCAACTGCCTGAAGGCGGAAAACATCTACTACATCGGTGACCTGATCCAGCGCACCGAAGTGGAGCTGTTGAAAACGCCGAACCTGGGCAAGAAGTCCCTGACCGAAATCAAGGACGTTCTGGCTTCCCGTGGTCTGTCCCTCGGTATGCGCCTCGATAACTGGCCGCCGGCAAGTCTTAAGAAAGACGACAAGGCCACTGCCTGATCGTCGTAACTACCGAACGTAAAGTTTGGAAAGGAATTGAACCATGCGCCATCGTAAAAGTGGTCGTCACCTGAGCCGCACCAGCGCGCACCGCAAGGCTATGTTCCAGAACATGGCGGTGTCGCTGTTCGAACACGAACTGATCAAAACCACCCTGCCCAAGGCCAAGGAACTGCGTCGCGTTGCCGAGCCGCTGATCACCCTGGCCAAGGAAGACAGCGTCGCCAACCGTCGCCTGGCTTTCGACCGTACCCGTTCGAAAGCTGCCGTTGGCAAGCTGTTCAACGACCTGGGCAAGCGCTACGCCAACCGTCCGGGCGGCTACCTGCGCATCCTGAAGTGCGGTTTCCGCGCTGGCGACAACGCCCCCATGGCGTACGTCGAGCTGGTTGATCGTCCTGTCGGCGGTGAAGTCGTAGAAGCTGCCGAATAAGGCATCTGCTGCACAAGAAACCGGGCCTAGGCCCGGTTTTTTATTACCTGCCTTAAAGTTTTTATCTATCGGCTCGCTGTCTTTAATAAATTGGATTGTTGGAGGGCTGTCATTCATCCTTAACCTGCTTTTACGAAAAGCTACGTTCGGGTAAGCGAGATCAATGCAAAGGGCGCTTGGCTCAGCCTGGAGGTTGTCCTCCGCCAATCCCTGGTCCACGCTGATGATTTCCGTGTAGCCGCTTCGCTTCATAGCACGTTAGCCGTTGAGGAGAGAGTAAATGGAAGAGAAGACCCGCCTGACCACTGCCGCTGGCGCACCGGTGGTCGATAACCAGAACGTGCAGACCGCCG